>DATIVB010000032.1:0-14105 GCA_035466375.1 Chondromyces sp. | reverse complement strand
TCGTCGCCGCCGATCTCCCAGCTGTCGACGATCGCCATGATCACCGCGTCGCACGGCCGGTCGCGCGTGGTCTCGGTCTGGCGCGCCGACGAGCCGGACGCCCACAGCACGACCTCGCCGACGCCGGCACCCACGGAGTCGACGGCCACCACGTGGCCGCCGGTCTCCGCGCCGTCGACGCCGAGCTCGCGCACGAGCAGGAACTTCTGGCCGGACAGGCCCTCGTCCTTGCGGCTCGCGACGAGGGTCCCGGCGACCCTCCCGAGGAGCATCAGCGCTTGCCCTTGGTGGTCACCTCGGCGGTGGCCTCCTCGGCCCGGCCGAGGGGCAGGACGAGGTCGATGTTGGTGTGCGGCCGCGCGATGACGTGGGTCGAGACCACCTCGCCGACGGTCTGCGCGCCGCGCACCCCGGCCTCCACCGCGGCCTTGACCGCGGCCACGTCGCCCCGCACGATGGCGGTGACGTAGCCGCCGCCCGTCTTCTCGTACGACACCAGCTCCACCTTGGCCGCCTTGACCATGGCGTCGGCGGCCTCGACCACCGCCGCGAAGCCCCGGCACTCGATCATTCCCAACGCCTCAGCCATTGAAGTCTCCTTTCGCGCGTCTGAGCACCAAATCCGAAATCCGAAATCCGAAATCCGAAATCATCAGTCCTTGCCTTCCCGTCCCTCGACTCCCTCGATCGCCGCCACCGCCGCCCGCCACCCCACGTCGATGTCCCGCTCCTCGCCGCCGAGGTAGACCCGGCCCATGGAGCCGAAGGCCCGCACCTCCAGGATGTTGATGGCGGCGGCCTTCTCGGCCTCGTTGGCGGCCAGCGCGGCGTACGCGGCGGGCTCCACCTCGAGCACGTACATGGTCTGCCCGGGGATGATCATGTGGCCGTGCCGCATGCGGTTGATGAGCTGCACCTGGTGGTCGTCGAGGCGGCGGATGACCTGGCTGGAGAGGATCTTCGGCTTGCGCCGGTCGGTCTCCTCGAGCCCGATCTCCTGAAGGATCGCCGCCCCGGCGGCGCGGGTGTCGGCCTGCGACTCGGAGTGCACCTCGAGCAGGCCGTAGTAGCGCTCGACGATCTGCATTCCGGGCCGCACGTGGGTCGCCTTGAGGGCGACGTCGGTGAGGCGGTTGATCTCGATGCCGGGCGAGATCTCGACGTACAGCGAGGCGTCGCCCGCGAGCGGCAGGAAGCCCTGGGCGATGGTGCCGAGAAAGGCCGCGTACTGCGGCTGCAGGCTGTCGAGGAACACGTACGAGCGGAGGTCAATATGCTGCACCGGACTCTCCTTCCTCTCCCGAGACGATGCGCACCCCGGCCGAGGCGCCGATGCGGGTGGCGCCGGCGGTGATCATCTCGCGCACCTCGGCGGCGGTGTGGATGCCGCCCGCCGCCTTGACGCCCATCTTCTCGCCCACCACCTCGCGCATCAGGGCGACGTCGAAGACCGTCGCGCCGCCCGGCCCGAAGCCGGTGGAGGTCTTGACGAAGTGGGCCCGCGCCGCCTGCGCGAGCCGGCAGGCGACGACCTTCTCCTCGTCCGTCAGGTAGGCGGCCTCGATGATGACCTTGTTGCGCGCGCCGACCTCGCGGCAGGCGTCGGAGACGCCGGCGATATCGCGCCGCACGAGCTCGTGGTCGCCGGACTTCAGGGCGCCGATGTTGATCACCATGTCGATCTCGCGGGCCCCGTCGCGCAGCGCGCGGCGCGCTTCCATGGCCTTGATCTCGGGGCTCGAGGCGCCGAGCGGGAACCCCACCACCGAGGCCACGGTGACCGCGCTGCCGCGCAGCCGGCGCGCCGCCCGCGCCACCCAGCAGGGGTTGATGCAGACCGCCGCGAAACGGTGCTCCACCGCCTCGTCGCACAGGCGGTCGATGTCGCCGGCGGTGGCGGTGGGGCGCAGCAGAGTGTGGTCGATGAACGGGGCCAGGTTCTGCGGCACCCCCGCCGCCGGGCCCGAGTAGCCGAGCCGGGCGGCACCGTTGGCCACCACCTGCTGCGCCTCGTCCAGGCCCTCCGCCTCCGCCCGGCCGGCGAGGGCCGCCAGCACCTGGCGGGTCACCACCTCGATGAGCTGCTCGCGGTCGATCATCGTCCATCCTTTGCGCTGCGCAGGTAGCGCTCCTCGACGCCGGTGATCTTGGCCACCCGGCGTGCGTGGCGGTCGGGGCCCCACGGCGTCGCCAGCCACTCGTCGACGATCTGGCGCGCGAGGGCTGGGCCGATGAGCCCTGCGCCGAGGGTGAGGACGTTGGCGTGGTTGTGCTCGCGGCTGTTGCGCGCCGTCGACAGGTCGTAGCACAGGGCGGCCCGCACGCCGGGGACCTTGTTGGCCACCATGGCCGAGCCGATGCCGGCGCCGTCGACCACGATGCCCCACCGGCAGACCCCGGTCCCGACAAGGTTCGCCACCGCGTGCGCGAAGTCGGGGTAGTCGACGGCGGCGGTCGAGGTGCAGCCGCAGTCGTGCACCGCGTAGCCCTTGCCGCGCAGGTGCTCGGCGAGGGCCTGCTTGAGCGCGAAGCCGCCGTGGTCGGCGCCGACGGCGATGGTCTCGCCGCCTGCGGGCGCGTCGGTCAGGACCTCGTCCACCACGCTCGCCACCAGGGCGCGGACCTCGGCCTCGGTGCTCACCAGGCCCTCCAGTCGGCGGCTCGGCGGCTCGGCGCGGCAGACGGCTGCGGCCGGCGGGCCGCGGATGCGAGCGGAACGCCGGGCTCGAGGCGTATGAGGTGGCGCCGCAGCTCGGCGACCGCGTCGTCGAAGGGCGTCAGGCTGCGGCGCACCCGCGCCTGCAGCATCGCGCCTTCGACCACGCCGAGGATGAAGCGGGCCAGGGCGCGGCGGTCGAGATCGCGGGGCATCCGGTCCTCGGCCGCCTCGAGCATCGCAGCCACGCGTTCGGTCCAGGCGTCGAAGACGGCGGCGAGGCGCTCGCGCACCTGCGGGTGGCTGGCGGCAAGCTCGGCGGCGAGCGACCCCAGCGGCGATCCGAGCTCGAAGCCGTTGGCCTCGAGGTGGCGCCGGGAGGCGTCGATGACGGCGAAGACCTGCTCGATGGGATCGTCGGAAGCGGCGGCCGCGGCCGCGAAGACGTCGGCATCGAGCCACTCGCCGACGTGCTCGACCACCGCCAGCAGCAGGTCCTCCTTGGCGGGGAAGAAGTGGTAGAAGCTGCCGCTAGTGGTTCCCGCCTGCTGCATGATCTCGTTGACCCCGGTCTGCGCGTAGCCCTGGCGCCAGAACAGCCCGGCAGCGGTCTCGATCAAACGTTCTCGAGTGTTCGTTCTACGGGGCACGCCAGGGGTTCTCCGGTTTCAATACAAAACAACTAGAACGTTCTATCTACTATTAATCTATGCGTGTCCTCCAGTGTTGTCAACCGGATCGCGGCTGCATCGTCGGAACGGCGTGCGATCGATCACACCGCGAGGCGTGCCAACCCACTCGAAAGGAGAGATCGAGATGAAGAATGTGCTGATCGCCCTCATCGCCCTCGCCCTGGTGACGCCGGTGGCCGCCCAGGGGGTCGAGGAGCCGCCGCCGATCGTCGAGGCGGCACACAACCAGGTGGCGAGATTCCTGCAGCTGAGCCACGAGCAGATTGCGTCGTGGGACGTGATCTACCAGATCCACCGCGAGGCGGAGCGGCCGCTGCGGGACGAGGCGGCGGCGGTGCAGGCCTCAGTCGACGCCCTCTTCGCGGCCGGCGACCCCGACCCCGCCGTCCTCGGCGAGCTGGTGATCGCGCGCCACGCCCTCGGCGAAGCGCTGCAGGAGGTCCACCTCGTCTACCACGAGGACTTCGTGGCCCTCCTCGACGAGGCCCAGGCGCGCCGCCTCGGCTTCATCGCCCGCGCCGACGAGATTCAGAAGATCATCCCGGCCTTCAAGCTCTTCGAGCTCATCCCCCGGCGCTGAGCCGCTCGCCACGACGGTGGCGGAACCGGCGGGGCCGCGGGGCCCCGCCGTTTTCCTGTCGTCGGGGGATTGCCGCGGGCCATCGCCCCGACGCACGAGGGGCCTCAGTGAGTCGTGGTCTCGCCCTCGCCGTCGATCGCCTCCAGCCAGGCGGCGAGGAACCGGTTGAGCAGCTCCTCGCAGCGGCCCGGCTCGAGGCGGTACTTCTCGGGCAGGAGGCCGAGGTCGGCGACGAACACGCCGTCGCGCCGGCTGAGCAGGGGAAAGGAGTCGAGCGCCTCGGGCTCGAAGTGCAGGAGCCGGCACACCGTGCGGTTGAAGGCCGCCTTGACCCCGGACAGCTTGAGCCCCGGCGCGAGGTAGTTGTTGGCGATGACCACGCTCTCGCGCGGCAGCTCGAGCGCCTCGGGCTCGAGCCCCTCGAGGGCGAAGAAGGGCGCCACGACGACCATCGGCGGGGCCCCGGGCTCGAGCTCGCCGGCGATCTGCCGCAGCGCGCCGCCAAGCGCCTGCGGCCCCGACCCGAGCTCGGAGATCACGGAGTGCTCGCCCGCGGGACGCTGCGCCGCACTCCAGGCCGCCGCGCTTCCCGGGGGCACCAGCAGGCGGCAGCCGCGGCAGGAATCGCACAGCCCGCGCAGCCGCTCGCCGCCGTCGAACTCCTCGGGGTCCTTGACCAGGACGGCCACCGGGCAGGGCTGCTGCGGCCGCCGCAGGCCCGCGATCCGCCGCGCGTGGTCGACGCACGCCGCCTGCGCCGCGGCGATCTCCGCCCCGTCGATGCGCGCCACCTCGAAGGCCTGCAGGATGTGGTCGACGGCCACCACCTGCAGCCGGTGGCGGGCGGGGTCGAAGGGCTCGTGCGGTGCGCGCCACGCCTCGAAGCCGAGCACCTGCAGCTCCCGCCGCAGCGCCTCCGGCAGGCGGTCGATGCCGCCCGGCCCGCTGAGGTTGGCTTCCGGGATGAGCACCGTCCGGCAGCCGGCGTTGGCGGCGGTCTCGAGCTTGGCGTCGAGCCCGCCGACCCCGGTGATCCGCCCCTGGGTGTCGATCTCGCCGGTGGCGGCGACGTCGCGCCGCAGCGGCGTGCCGGAGAGCAGCGAGGCCAGCGCGAGCGCGATCGCGGTCCCGGCCGAGGGGCCGTCCTTCTTCGTCGAGGCGCCGAGGAAGTGCAGGTGCACGGCGTCGCGGACCCGCTCGGCGTCGATGCCGAGGCCGACCGCGCAGTGCAGGATCGCGGTCGTCGCCACCCGCCGGCTCTCGTCCATGACCTTCTCGAGGTTGCCGGTGGCGTGGACCATGCTGACCGCCGAGCCCCCGCCCTCGCCGGCTCCGCCGATGCGGGTCGCCTGCACCGGGATCAGACCGCCGATGCCGAGCTCGGCGTTGACCCCGAGCGCGAGCATCTCGCCGACCCGGTCGTCGGTGCTGATGGCCGCCGGCGGCGCCGGCGACTCCAGGGTGCGCTTGATGAGGTTGTGGGTGATCACGACCCGTGGCTCGTCGCCTTCGAAGAGCTGGCGGCGCTGCAGGCGCAGGAGCAGGGTGCGCAGGGCGAGCTCGAGCTGGCGCACCCCGGCCTCGTGGGTGTAGGTGCGGATCAGATAGCGCAGGTGCTCGTCCTCGCGGCCCGGCTCGAAGTCGATCATGTCGGTCGAGATGCCGTGGCGCTCGCGCAGCCGCGGCAGGATGAAGCGGCGGGCGATCTCCACCTTCTCCTCGATCGAGTAGCGGTCGAGGTGCACTACCTGGCAGCGGTCGATCACCGGCGCCGGGACCGTCTCCAGGGTGTTGGCGGTGAGGATGAAGTGGCAGTTGGAGAGGTCGATGTCCACCGTCGACAGGGTGTACTTGTCGTGGAAGAGGTGGTTCTGCTCGGGATCGAGGATTTCGAGCAGGGTCGCCACGGTCATCGGCTCGGTCTTGTCGGCCTCGTCGAGGATGAAGAGTCCGTTCATGGTCTCCATCTTGATCAGGCCCTGGACGATGGCGCCCGGCTTCGAGCCCTCGTAGGTGAAGCCGTGGCCGCGCAGCACCGACTCGTCGCGCATCCCGCCGAGCGAGATCTTGTGGTAGGGCATCCCGAGGTTGCGCGCGATCGAGATCGCGAGCGAGGTCTTGCCGACGCCGGGGGGACCGACGAAGAGAAAAGCGCTGCCGGTGCGCTTCCAGCTGCCGGCCCGTTCGGGGTCGAAGTCGCGGTACCGCCAGATGAGGTTGGCGAAGAAGTCGGCCACCAGCTCCTTCGGCGCGTCGAGCCCGAAGTGGCCGGCTTCGAGCCCGGCGGCGAACTCGCGCGGGCCGACCTCGATGGGGTCGAGACGGCCCCAGGGAACGGCGAGCAGGGTCTCGATGAACTCGGTGTACTTGGCGGACGAGTGGCTGTCGATGTTGGCCGCGTTGTTGTCGATCGCTCTCTTGACGGCGTCCGGCACCCTGGGGTCGGTCCGGGCCGCCTCGATGCGCTCGCGCAGTGAGCCCGGCTTCGGCCACTCGTCGGCCAGGTGTGGGCCCTCGAGGGCCGGCGCGCGAGAGGTCTGCGGCGGCGGCCGCACCGCCGCTGTGGACGGCCGCCGGGACGCGAGCCGGTGCACGAAGGCTTCGAAGACCGCGTCTCCGTCGCCGGGCTCGAGGTCGGGGGCATTGATCTCGAGGTCGCGGAGCACCGCGTCGCGGCGCCCTCCTGCTACGAAGTCGTCGAACAGCGCCCGCAGCTCGTCCTCGTCGCTTCGCCGTTGCCGCTCGAAGAGAGCGATCACCGACTCGAGGTGCCGGGCCCGTCGCGCAACGGGCAGGGTCGAGTCGGACACCAGGCGGTAGCAGGCCTCGAGCACGCGCTGCTTGTCGGCGCGGGCGAGCGTCATGAAGGCGCCCGTCAGGAGCTCCTGCGGCAGCTCACCGAGTATCGGGAGGTGTGCGGCCGCCGCCTCCTCGGCCGCGGCCTCGAAACCGTCGCCGGCCTCGTACCCGTCGATGAGCCTGGTGTAGGTCTCCGTGCGCAGGCCGTTGCTCGCGTCGACGAAGGCCTCGGCGAGCTTTGCGTGGAAAGCGGGCTCGGCGTCGCGGCGTTCGAGGACGAAGGCGCAGTCGGCCGCCAGCACCTCGGCCTCGCTACGCTGCGGGCGGACGATGTGGTCGAATTCGTGGCGGAGGATGAACTCGGCCAGCGCCATCACCCGCGCGGCCTCGTCGGTCGGCGGCGCAAAGGCTTGCAGCGGGTTGGCGGGCAGGCCGAAGGCGAAGTAGTCGAAGACCCGCTCGTGGATGAAGATCGTCCAGCTTCCGTCCTCCGCGACCACGAAGCTGACGAGCTCGATCTCGCCCGAGGGATCCTCGAAGCGGGCGATGCGGTGGCGCTCGGACGCCCGCGCGAGCTGTACTGCGTCGACCTCGCCCCTGGCCTCGAACCACGGCAGGACGCGGCGCTGCGCGACCGCCCGCAGCACCGTCAGCACGCGCCCTTCCAGGGCCGCGTCCATCGGCGGCAGCAGGCTGAGCACGTTGTGGTCGAAGGTCAGCGGCAGCATGATTCGCCTCTCGTCGCCACCTCGCGATGGCTGTTTCCCCTTATGAACATAACGCCCACGAGGTCACAATGCTTTCGGGGCACGGGCGGGCTCGCGGTCACTCGGCCTCGAGCCGCGAACGCACCGAGCGCAGGATCGGGCTCATCAGCGGCACGAACTCGGCGAGCGCCCCCGAGGCATCCCAGTAGTCGCGGTGGTAGAGGATCTCGCCTGCGGCGTTGAAACGCAGGTGGGTCATCCCGGGGGCGACGATCGTTCTGGCACGCCGGCCGCTGGTTGTGAAGTCCATCACCCACCGCAGATAGACCTCGCTCCCGGCGACCACCCGGTCCTCGATCTCGACCTCGATCGTGGCGGTGGACCCCGCGGTGCGCTCGAAGTACGCGGCGATGGCGTCAACGCCCTCGAGCTCGGCGAAGCCGTCGTTGAAGTAGGCGTCGTCGGCGTAGGCCTGGCGCGCCGCCGCCGCCACCGCGGCCGGGGTGAAATCGGCGAAAACAACCAGGAAGCGTTCGATGCCCGCCTCGATGGCGGCGCCGTCGGTCACGGCGCCCTCCCGAGTCTTCTCGAGCGCGGCGGCGCCGTTGCCCATGAGGTCTCCTCCGCTCGATCTGCAGGAGCTCCAGAGTGTCGCGAGCAGCATGATCATCACCCCCGCGCCGAAGACGGCGATCAGCCGCCGCCGGACGCTCTTCTTCGTTCCAGATATCCGTCGTGCGTCGCTCACGCCGAGGCCCTTCCGCGGACTGCACCGAGCCCACCGTCGATCCCGAGCACCTGCCCGGTCATCCAGCCCGCCTCCGTCGAGAGCAACCAGGCGATGAGCGAAGCGACCTCCTCCGGGCGGCCGATGCGGCCCAGCGGGTGCATGGCGGCGGAGGCCTTGAGCATCATTTCGTTCCCGGTGATGCCCGCCGCCAGCGGGGTGTCGACCAGCCCCGGCGCCACCACGTTGACGCGGATGCCTTTGGCCGCGTAGGTGGCGGCGGCCGAGCGCCCGAGCCCGGCGACGCCGGCCTTGGCGGCGGCGATCGCCTCGTGGTTCGGCAGGCCGACCGTGGCTGCGGCCGAGGACATGAGCACGATCGAGCCGCCGCTCTTCGCCATCACCTTGGCGCCGGCGCGCACCGCGGCGAAGGCGGTGTCGAGGTTGGCGGCGATGGTGCGCCGCCAGTCCTCGTCGCTGGTCTGGTGGGCGGCCTTCAGCAGGATCGAGCCGACGCAGTTGACGACCCCGTCGACGCCGCCGCCGGCCTCGGCCGCGGCGCGCACGAACGCCTCCACCGCAGCGGTGTCGGTCGCCTCGAGAACGCCGGTGCGGATACCGCCGAGCTCTCCGGACAGAGCCTCGAGGCGCTCGGCGCCGCGCGCCGCGACCGCGACCGCGGCCCCGTCGCGCACCAGCCGGCGGGCGAGCGCCGAGCCGATGCCGCCCGTGCCGCCGAGAATCACATACACTGGCTGTCGTTCCATGAGGACCTCCCACATTGTCGCACGGTGCGCCGGGTGCCGCCCGGGCGCAGCGGGTAAGCGGAGCGGGCGGCCCACGAATTCCACGCCGCGCGATGAGCAGGAATAGGCGGCTCGCCGCGCACGCTCTCCACGGGGAGTCGAATGATGCCGCATCCACTGCGTACGGTCCGCATTGAGGCACCCGAAGCCGACCTCGACTTCGGCGCCGCCAGGCTCCTGGCGGACGAGGTTGCGGCGCGCGAGCTCGCCGAGCCGGTCTGTCTGGCCTGGTACGACCGCGCCCGCGACCGCGAGTCGCCCGCCCACGCCAGCGAGTGCCACGGCGACTGCGAGATGCCGGGATACGTCGAGTACGCCGTGACCCGCGGTGCGGAGCTCGAGGTTGTGGTGGGCGACGGCGCCTACGTCTTCTGCTACCGTCCGCTCGGCGAGTTCGCCGACTGCTGAGAACGGCCGCCGCCGGACTGGAGGAGAGCGTGAGCCCTGTCGTCGAGCTCATCCGGGTCAGCCGCAGCTTCGCCCGCGGGGACGAGGTCGTGCACGCGCTCGACGACTTCACGCTCAACCTCGAGCGCGGTGAGATGGTGGCCCTGGTGGGGCCCTCCGGATGCGGCAAGACCACCGCCCTCAACCTGGTGGCGGCGGTCGACCGGCCGGACGCGGGGACCGTGCGGGTGGCGGGGATCGACGTCGGCGCCGCCACCGAGAGCGCGCTGACGGCGCTGCGCCGGCGCTCGGTCGGAATGGTCTTCCAGGCCTTCCACCTGGTCCCCCACCTGACGGTCGAGGAGAACATCGCCCTGCCGCTCGCCCTCGACCGGCGACGCGACCCGGCGCGTGTCGACGAGCTCATCCGGCGCGTCGGGCTCGGCCACCGCCGCCGCCACTACCCGTCCGAGCTCTCGGGCGGCGAGCAGCAGCGGACCGCGGTGGCGCGGGCGCTGGTGCACCGGCCGCAGGTCGTGGTTGCCGACGAGCCGACCGGCAACCTCGACTCGCACACGGGTGCGGCGGTGGTCGCGCTGCTCGCCGAGCTCCGCCGCGAGGAGGGCGCGACCCTGCTGCTCGCGACCCACGATCCGAGAGTCGCCGCCGCCGCCGACCGGCTGGTCGAGCTCGCCGACGGCCGGGCGGTCTGATGATCCTGCGCGCCCTCTTCCTGCGGCCGCTGGCCCGCCGTCCGTGGCGCTTCCTGGTGACGGTGGCCGGGGTCGCCGCCGGGGTTGCCGCGGTGGTGTCGACGGTGGCTGCGAGCCGCGCCGCCGTGGCCGCCTTCGCCGACGGAGTGGAGGAGGTCGCGGGCGCGGCGAGCCTCGAGCTGACGCGGCCGGGTGGGATGCCGGAATCCCTGCTCGCCGCCCTGCGGCCGGTGACCGGAGACGCGGTGGTGGTGCCGCTGGTCGAGGAGAACGTCCTCCTCCTCGAGCTCGGCGACGGGGTGCGCCTGCTCGGGGTCGACCTGCTGCTCGACGCCCAGGTGCGCCCGGTTCTCGACGCCGAAAGCGGGCCGCCCGAGCTCGAGTCGACCCTGCTCGGCTTCGGGACCGTGATCTCGCGGCCGCTCGCCGAGCTCCTGGGCGTCGCGCCGGGCGACGAGCTCACGCTCTCCGCCGACGGCAGGCCGCGGACCGTGACGGTGGCGGCGCTGTTCGAAGGCGAACGCCTGGCCGCGGTGTGGGAACGGGTGCTGGTGATGGACGTGGCGGCGGCGCAGGAGGTCCTCGGCCGGGTGGGCCGGCTCGACCGCATCGAGCTGGTGCCGCGGCCGGGGGTCGATCTCGGGGCGCTGCGGACCCGGGTCGAGGCTCTGCTGCCTGCCGGCGTCGAGCTCACCGAGCCCTCGCGGCGGCAACAGTTCGCGTCGCAGATGCTGGCCTCGCTGCGCTTCAACCTGGTGGCGCTGTCGGCGATCTCGGTGCTGGTGGGCGGGGTCCTGGTGGCGACCACCCTGGCGACCTCGGTGGTGCAGCGCCGCTATGAGGTCTCGCTGCTGCGCTCGATGGGCGCCTCGCGCGGCCGGGTGGCGGCGGTGGTGGTGGCCGAGGCGGCCGCCATCGGCCTGGTCGGCGGCGCGGCCGGGGTGCTCGCGGGGTTCGCGGGCGCCCGCCTCGCGCTGACGAGCGTCCGCTTCACCGTCGCCTCGGTGGTGCGCGGCATCCCGGCCTCCGAGATCCGCTTCGACCCCTGGCTGGCGGCGGTCGGCGTGCTGCTCGCGCTGGCCACCGCCCTCGCTGCCGCGGTGCTGCCGCTGATCGAGGTGGCTGGCATGCCGCCGCTGCAGGGGCTGCGGGCGGCGGCCCCGCGGCCGCTCTCGGCGCGGACCCGGCTGCGGGTCGCCGGGCTGCTGCTCGGCCTCGCCCTCGCGGTCGCGGTCCTCGTCCGCCTGCCGCCGGTCGCCGGGCTGCCGCTCGCCTCGATGGCGGCCGCGCTCGCGGTGATGGCCTCGCTGCTGGTGGGCTCGGGGCTGCTGCTCGACGGCCTCGCGCGCGCCGGCCGGCGGCCGCTCGGACGCCTGCCGGCGGTCGCCGTGCGGCTGGCTTCGGCGGCGTTGTCGGCGGGGCGGCGGCGGGCGGCGTGGGCGGCCGGGGCGGTGGCGGTGGCGGTGGCGCTGGCGGTGGCGATCGCCACGATGGTGCACTCCTTCCGCACCACCGTCGAGCACTGGACCGAGGCCGGCATGCGCGCCGACGTCTGGGTGCGCCCGCTGGCGGCGGCGACCGGGGCCTGGGTCGGCCGCCTCGACCCGGAGATCGTGGAGATCGCCGAGTCGCTCTTCGGCGCCGAGGCCGTGGACCCCTTCTACTCGGTGGTGATCGACTACCAGGGGCGCCCGGTGAGCTTCGCCGGCGCCGCCTTCGACGTCGTCCAGCACCACGGCAGCGTTCCCTTCCCGGGGCGCGACTCGGGCGCGGTCTTCGCCGAGGCACTGCGGCGCCGCGCGGCGGTGGTCAACGAGCCCTTCGCCAACCGCTTCGGCATTCGGGAGGGCGACCGCCTGCGCCTCGAGCTCCCGGGCGGCACGCTCGAGCGCGAGGTGGTCGGAGTCTTCACCGACTACTCGCGCTCGCACGGCCTGGTGGTGGTCGACCGCAGCGACTTCCTGCCCTTCTTCCCCGATCGCGGGCCCGATGACATGGCCCTGTTCCTGCCGCCGGCAGCCGATCCCGAGGCCGCCCGCAAGCTGATGCTGGAAGCGGTGCGCGGCCGCTTCCTGGTCGACGCCCTGGTCAACCGCGAGCTCAAGCGCGCGGTCCTCGCCGCCTTCGACCGCACCTTCGCCATCACCACCGCCATGTACCTGGTGGCGGCCGTGGTGTCGGTGGTGGCGGTGCTGACCGTCCTCGGCACCCTGATCGGCGAGCGCCGGCGGGAGCTGGCGACGATGCGCGCTTTAGGCGGCTCGCGGCAGCAGCTGGTGGCGATGGTAGTGGCCGAGGCCGGGCTGCTCGGCGCCGCGTCCGCCGCCGCCGGGACCCTGGCCGGGCTGGTGGTCGGGGTCATCCTCGTCAAGGTGGTGAACCTGCAGAGCTTCGGCTGGTCGCTGGAGCTGGTGCTGCCGTGGGGCTCCCTTGTCTGGATGGGGTGCTGGGTGGTGCTCGCCTGTCTGCTCGCCGGGCTGCCGCCGGCGCTGGCGGCGGCGCGGCTGCAGCCGGCCGCGGTGCTGCGCGAGGAGGGCTGAGTGGGGGCCTTGAGCCGGGTTGCGTGGGCGCTGGCTGCCGCGTTCGGGACGGTGGGCGTCGCTGCGGTCGGATCCGAGGCCCCGTCGGACGGGTGGCTCGCAGTCAGCGGTCCGCCCGAGCTCGAGCTGCCGCGCGATCACGGCGCCCACCCCGGTCACCGGACCGAGTGGTGGTACCTGACCGGATTGGTCGAGTCGGAAACCGGCGAGCGCTTCGGCTTCCAGCTCACCTTCTTCCGCCAGGGGCTCGCGCCGGGCCCCGGCCGACCCGGCGACTCGGCGCTGCGCGCCCGGCAGGTGCTGGCCGCGCACCTGGCGGTGGCGGATATCGGACGGCAGCGTTTCCTGCACGCCGAGCGGCTGCGCCGCGCCGACGGCGGGCTCGCCGGCTTCGCGACCGACGACCTCGAGCTGTGGCTCGACGACTGGCGCCTCGAGCGGCGCGCCG
Source organism: Chondromyces sp. (assembly GCA_035466375.1). Lineage (GTDB taxonomy): Bacteria > Acidobacteriota > Thermoanaerobaculia > Thermoanaerobaculales > Sulfomarinibacteraceae > Sulfomarinibacter. The sequence goes on along the minus strand of DATIVB010000032.1, from coordinate 1,050 downwards.
ACGGGGCCCTCGTCGCTCGGGCCCGCGATGCCGAACGCGAGCTCGGTCTCGAGCTTGAGCTCCGGCTTACCCGCGAGCTCGTGCGCCACGGCGACCTCGGCTACTCGCAGAAGGGCCCCGAGCCGGGCAATGCCTCGGCCTACCTGAGCTGGACCCGGCTCCTCGTGGCGGGGCAGCTCGAGGTGGGCGGAAAGACGAGCAGGGTGCGGGGCACGGCCTGGTTCGACCACGAGTGGGGAACGTCGCAGCTCGGCGACGGCGTGGTCGGCTGGGACTGGTTCAGCCTCCGCCTCGACGACGGCCGCGACCTCATGGTCTACCGGCTGCGGCGGGCGGACGGCAGCGCCGACCCCTTCTCCTCCGGCACCCTGGTGGACGCCGACGGCGAGGTCGTGCGGCTCGGGCGCGACGACGTGGCGATCGTGCCGCGTGCCTGGTGGACGAGCCCGGCCACCGGCGCCCGTTACCCGGTGCGCTGGCGGCTCGAGGTGCCCTCCGCTGACATCGAGCTCGACGTGCGGTCGCTGCTCGAAGCCGCCGAGCTCGACGGCACCGCCACCACCGGGGTCGTCTACTGGGAGGGTCCGGTCGCCGCCACCGGCTCGGCGGCCGGCGAAGGCTACGCCGAGCTCACCGGGTACGCTGGCTCCCTCGAAGGGCGCTTCTGACTTCGGGGTGTCCGTCGTTCCACGTTCGAACGTTGAACGTTTGAACGTTTCCACCCGTCCCTCCCTGGGAAACCGACATCGAGCTGATGGTGTAGGGCTCGAGCATCAGACCGTGGGGGTGGTCGGGAACGTTCAAACGTTGAACGTTCAAACGTTCGAACGATGCGCTACACCCGGTTCCGCAGCATCAGCTCCCTTGGGTGAGGCTCGAGGTAGAGCTGGCCCTTGAGGTAGTCGATGCCGTGCTTGGCGACGTGGTGGCGGAGCAGCGTGAGGGGCACCACCAGCGGCACGAGGTCGTTGCGGTAGTCCTCGATCAGGGCCACTGCCTCGGCTTTCTCGAAGGGGTCGAGGACCGTCTTGAGGTAGCCGAGCACGTGGT
>DATIVB010000031.1:0-9895 GCA_035466375.1 Chondromyces sp. | reverse complement strand
GCGCTTGATGCCGTCCACCAGCGACTCGCGGCAGCCGTAGATGTTGTCGAACTTGCTCTTCGTGACCGAGTCGTTGACGTTGATCGCGGGCACCAGCAGCTCGCCGCGCTCGGCCATCTGGTAGAGGCGGTGGACGCCGGTGGTGGTCTCCTCCGACACGCCCTTCCACTCCGCCACCACGCCGTGCCAGAAGCGGGGCGCCACGCCCTGGGTCTCCTGCAGCAGGCGGTTGATGATCTTGAGCTCCTTGTTGTCGGTCGGCGCGGTGAGGATCGACGGGTCGTCTTCGGCGTTGGAGCCGCGGTGGATCAGGAGCGTTGCGTCGCCGCCGTCGTCCACAACCAGCTGCGGGCCCTTGCCGTCGGGCCAGGTGAGCGCCTGCTTCGTGCACCACCAGTACTCCTCGAGGGTCTCGCCCTTCCAGGCGAAGACCGGGATGCCGCGCGCCGCGATCGCGGCCGCCGCGTGGTCCTGGGTCGAGAAGATGTTGCACGAGGCCCAGCGCACGTCGGCGCCGAGATCGGCCAGGGTCTCGATCAGGACCGCGGTCTGGATGGTCATGTGCAGGCTGCCGGAGATGCGCACTCCGGCCAGCGGCTGCTGCGGCCCGTACTTCTCGCGGGTCGCCATCAGGCCGGGCATCTCCTTCTCGGCGATCCTGATCTCGCGCCGGCCCCAGTCGGCAAGCGCGATGTCCTTCACCTTGTAGTCGGTCGCAGTGGTGGTAGCCATCATCTGTCCTTTCCCGGGAAAACCCAACGCGTCGGCGGTCGTTCAGCGAAGACCGGGGCCGACGCGAAACGCGATTCTATCGCATCACGGCACCCTCGGGTAACGGCACCGCAGAGGTGCCGATTCCAAGGCCGATTCGAAGCCGCCGGCCGGCGCCGCCGACGTCTTTTCGATCCTGGGAAGCATTACCGTATACTAGATATGACCGGGGGGCGGCGATTCACGAGGACGTTGGACGTGCGTCCGGGAGCCATTCATGCGCATTCTTGATCTGGGTCGAACAACCTCGAGCTCGCAGAGAACCGTTGCCTTCACCGCGGCAGTTCTCGGGATCGTGCTGGTCGCCGGTGCGGGCCCCGCGTGGACGCAGCAGCAGGGCGTGACAGCCTACACCTGGGGCTGCGTCAACGAGTCCAACGGCCTGAGCAACAACTGCACCGCCAACGACCTCACCTTCGTGCAGCTGGGCCTCGGGATCCAGCGCGATGGCTGCGTCAACTCCAACGACAGGGTCAAGATCTTCCTCCGGGGCGCGCTGCAGAACACCACCGCCCAGGCCCGCTACGACGTCGGCATCTTCTTCCCGGGCGATGACGGAGGCATCATCGATCCCGAAGGCGACGGCGCCCTCTCCGGGGTCTGCAGCGTCGCGGGCCTGATGAACCCCGAGCCGGCCCCGCCTACCGACCGCTGCGTCGGGGACCCGCTTCCCGCCGCGCTCGACCTCAACGGTGGCGGTGGGCCGTTCGTCAACGCCGACGGCACCGGCTACTACGATCGCTGCGGCGACATCTACGCCAACTCGTCGTCGACGGACTGCGACTACAGCCCGGTCGACGGCCGCTGGGACGACACCATCGTCTGGATCGACCTGCCCGCCGACGGGATCGAGATCACCTGCAACGACAACGACGGCTTCGGCGCCAGCGACGGCTTCGTCGATCTGCCGGTGTGCCTGACGTGGGGCAACAACAACACCCAGGTCGATGCCAATGGCGACAACTTGTGCGATTTCAACCCGACCCTGAAAGAGCTTCGTCCCGGCACCAAGTCCAAGTGCCGCTGCGATCAGAACCAGCCAACCGACATACCCGCCCCCGAGCTCTCGGTGAGCTGCGCGCTGCCGGTGGACGAGAACGGGAACCAGCTCGCGACCTACGACATCAGGCCGGGAGGCTCGATCCGCCTGGCAGTGACCTACAACAACGCCTGCACCTGTCTGCCCGACACCTCGACGGACGAGAGGTTCCGGTGCTGCACCGCGAGCTACGTGGAGTTCCCGATCTCGTTCGACCCGAGCGTGGGCACGGTCAGCGCGGACCCCTACAACCCGGCCCCGGGCAGCATCACGATCGACAACACCGCGGGCACCATCGTCTGGCGCCCGGAAAGCACGGCCAACGGCCTCGCCGACGGCGAGGGCATCGTCGCCCAGGGCGAGTCGGCGAGGTTGTACTTCATCTTCACCGTCAGCGACACCGCCAGCGGCACGATCGATCCCGGCGTGGCGGTCGCCTCGCGGTGGGGGAACTCGATCGATGCCGTCAGCGGGGCGCTCGTCAACCCGGTGACCCAGCTGGCCCTCGCGACCGACTGCAACCTCCAGCTCAACGCCACCTGGGCCAACGTCACCGGTCTTACCGCTGAGGTCCGCGGCGGCCGCACGGTGGTCTCCTGGGAGACCTCGGCCGAGGTGGGCAGCGTCGGTTACGACGTCTACCGTTCCGAGGGACCGGGACGAGGCTGGACCAAGGTCAACGAGACCCTGGTGCCGGCCCTCGGCGACGGACCCGGCGGGCGCTATGAGCTGCCGGACCCCTCGGCCCCGATCGAGGGCACGGTGACCTACAAGGTGCGCGAGCTGGACCTGCGCGGGCGCGAGCGGGAGACCCGGCCGGTGAGCCTGGTGCTGCACCCGAGCTCGGAGGCGCCCCCTTCCGAAGGGCTGGTGCGGCAGCGGCGCGAGCCGAGCAAGCGGCTCGACGCGACCGCCGGGAACGCGGGGCGTCATGCCGCCAAGTCGGCGGGCGCCCACAGCGCGCCGCCGGGCGGGCGGCTGGCGCCGGGTCAGCCGCGCCTGGTCAAGATCGGCGTCGCCGAGACCGGTCTCTACCGGATCACCGCCGCGGACATCGCGGCAGCCTGGAACGAGCCGCTGTCCAAGATCGCGACGCGGATCTCGCAGCACAACCTGGCGTTGACCACCGGCGGGCAGCCGGTCGCCTGGCGTGCCGATGACGGTTCGGAAGCCATCGTCTTCTTCGGCGAGGCGCCGGAGACCATCTACGACACCGAGCGCGCTTATCTCCTCCGGCTCGGACGGGGGCTGGCGATTCCGGATGCCGGCGAGGCGCCGGCCGAGGTTCCCAACGAGATCGGGAACTTCCGCGACACGGTCGCCTTCGAGCACGACCTGCTGCTGAGGCCCTTCAGCGTCTTCGAAGCGGGCGCCGATTTCTGGTTCTGGGACGCAGTGCTCGCGGACGACCCCCAATACGGCGAACGAAACCTGGAGATCGAAATCGACGGGGTTGCCGCGCCGGCCGGCCCGGCACGCCTCGAGCTGGGCTTCGTCAGCTTCGGGCGCGCTGCGAACGCGGAAGGCTCGCTCTACCTCAACGACCACTTCGTGGGCACCCTCGGCGGTCCGGTCCCCGAGCACAGCGAGGTCTCCTTCGATTTCGACCAGTCCTACCTCAAGAACGGCACCAACACAGTGAGGATCATCGGCCACGTGGGGGGCATGCTCCTCGACCGTATCCGGATCGCCTACGAGCGACGGCTGAGCGCCTCGGCGGGCGAGCTCATGGTGCACACCCCGCAGAGCGAGCTGGTGTCCGTGCAGGGTTTCGTCACGAGCGACATCCAGGTCTTCGACGTCACCGATCCGCTGCAGCCGGCGCGCCTTCCCGTCGCCACCGCCTCCTACCCGGGGATGATCGGAGTCACCGCCGCCTTCGAGAGGACGCGCGCCGACGGATCGTTCCTGGTGGTCGCCGGCGGCGCCGTCCGCAGCCCGGCCAGCATCGCCGGCCGCCCGGAGCCCGACCTCCTCGGCGGCACCTCCGGCGCCGACTACCTGATCATCACGACGCGCGACCTCGCCGTCGCCGCCGCGCGCCTCGCCGAGCACCGCCGCTCCGACGGGCTCGAGGCCGCGGTCATCGACGTCGAGGACATCTTCGACCAGTTCGGGTTCGGCGCCCGCGACCCCGGCGCGCTGAACGCATTCCTGATTGCGGCCGCGAACGAGTGGCGGCGTCCGCCACGGTACGTGCTGCTCGCGGGCCGCGGGCACTACGACTACAAAGACCTGATGGGCTACGGAGGGAACCTCCTGCCGCCGATGCTCGCGGCCTCGAGCAGCGGTGTGGTGCCGTCGGACAACGCGGTGGCCGACCTCGACGGCGACGGCGTGCCGGACCTCGCGGTGGGCCGGCTGCCGGTCGTGAGCGCCGCGGAGCTGAACGCGGCCATCAGCAAGATCGTCGCCTATGACGGCGCATCCGCGGGTGCCTGGTCGAAGCAGATCGTGCTCGCGGCCGACAACCCGGATCAGGGTGGTGACTTCGTCAAGTCGTCGAATGCGCTGGCCCTCGCCGCCCCCGCGGGTCGCACGGTCCAGAAGATGTACCTCTTCCAGCCCTACGCGGCCGCCGAAATGAAATCACTCCTGAAGAACGCCCTCGCCGGCGGCGCCGGCATCGTCAACTGGGTCGGGCACGCAGGCCTCGACTCCCTGGCCGACGAGCGCGTTCTCACCAACGCGGACCTCGGGGACCTCGAGCACTCGGCTCACCCGCCGCTGTTGTCGGGCCTCACCTGCATCGTCAACAACTTCGGCTTTCCGTACTTCGCGACACTGGGCGAGGAGCTCTCGCTGCTGCCCGGCGGCGGCGCCATCGCCGTGTGGGCGGCCTCGGGTCTCTCGGACAACCGCAGCGCGGAGGTTCTGGGCGCGAGCTTCCTGGCCGCGCTCGACAGCCCGCAGCCGGAGCGGCTCGGAGATACAATTGTCGAAGCGCTGGCCGACTATGCGGGGTCGCGCGCGGACAAGAGCCTGGCGAACGAGTACGTGCTCTTCGGCGACCCGGCGGTGGTGCTCAAATGAAGGTGACGACGATCTTCGTCGAGGGGACGGTCAAGCGATGAAGCAGCAGCGAGACACTCCGGTCACAGATGGACGACCGACCCGCACCGGCGGCGAGCAGACGGCGAAGAGGCCCTACCGGCCGCCCCAAATCGTCTCGCGCAGCGCGCTCGAGGCGATCGCGGTGGCCTGCTCGCCGCAGCCGCCCGGCAAGGTGACCCTGGCTTCCTGCGGCCTGGAAAAGTCCTAGCCGGCGAGCGTTCCCGGCCGCGAGTTCCCGGCCCCCGATCGCAGGCTTCGATTCAGAGGGGTTCAGACTCCGAAAGCCGAGGCACGTGCGGCTGATTCTCGACCGGTGGCGTCCCGGGCAGCGCATCGTCCTGCCCGCCGGGAGCTGCCGGGTAGACTGCCAGCGGGTCGCCGGTGAGGAGCTCCGCCATGCCCGGGCAGAAGAAGGCGACCGCCCGCGGACCCTTGAAGGCTCGGGCGGCGTCCTTGGCGGCGATGGTGATCCGCTGGACCTCGGCGAGCGCCGCGGAGCCCTTCCAGATCTCGGCGAACGGCGCCTCCCGGATGTTGCCTACCTCGCGCCGCCACTGCACGCACGGCAGCACGTTGCCCCACTGGTCGATGGTCGCCGAGGATGAGCCGGCCCCGCAGTGCCGCACCACCGGAGGTGCGCCGTCGGCCGCCTGCGGTGTCGATTCCGGGTCGAGGTCGTCGGGGGAGTTGGCGGCGCGGCGGGTCTCGAGGTATCGGGCGAGGTTCGCCATGCCTCGGGCCGTCGGGGCCACGGTCAGGGGGTGGCGGTCGCCGTCGTCCCTGGGCGAGACGGATGCGTTGAAGGTGTACGCGAGATCGAGCCGGTCGGCCAGCGCGAACATGGCCTCGATCTCGTGCTCGTTCCACGAGGTGACGGTGCAGTTCAGCTTCACCCGCAGCCCGAGCCGCTTCATCTCGTCGATGTTCGCCAGCAGCCGGACGAAGCTGCCCGGGCGCCGGGTCTGGCGGTCGTGGGTCTCTGCCGTTGCGCCGTGCAGGCTGAGGTCGACCTGGTAGGGCGCCACCTCCTCCTTGAGGCGCCGCGCCACCTCGCCGCGGATCAGGTGCCCGTTGGACTTGATGCGGACGACGAAGCCGAGCTCGCGCGCGCGGCCTCCGATGGCGAAGAAATCGGGGCGGACGACGGGCTCGCCGCCGGTCAGGGTCAGGTTGAGGACGGCCATCTCCGCCAGCTGCTGCAGCAGATCCGAGTACTCGTCGAGGGTCAGGGGGGCCCGGCGGTCGATGCGGTCGTTGTAGCAGAAGAAGCAGTCGTAGTTGCAGAGGTGCGTGAGCTCGAGGAGGACGCTCAAAAGGCGGCACTCGTTCCAGGCGCGGGCGTTGATGTCCCGGAAGGTGCTCACGGCCCGTTTCCCTCCGCCGCCACCCGCTCGAGCACCGCGAGCTCCTCGAGCTCGGCGAGGAAGCGCTCGACGTCGCGGGGGAGGTCCGCCTCGGGCGCCTCGAACTCGCCGGCCAGCCGGCCGCAGATCTCGGCCTGCGAGAGCCCCTCGCCGGCGAGCTGCAGCACGCGGGCGGCGACCTCGTTGAGCACCAGCACGTCGCCCTCGAGCTGCCGCACCACCACCGCCTCGTCTCCGATCACGCGGTAGCGGACGTCGGCTGCGACCTTGAAGCTCGTCGTCATGGCTCTCTCTGCAACCCGCGCACGGCCCGCTCGATTTCATCGAAGGACGAGCTCCTGGCCGAGGTCAGGCGGGCCACCGGCACCCGTTCGGCGAGCGCGACTGCCGCCGCCATGAGGCCTTCCAGATCGTCCGCGCCGCGGTTGATGTACGGCGCCGTGGCCACGATCGCCGCGGCGGCCTCGGCGCGGCCGAGCGCTTCGCAGGAGACGGCGTCGCCCTTGCCGAGCACGGCGATGCCCGCCAGCGGCACCGTGCCGTCGAAGGCGTGCTGGTCACGAAGCTCGCCGGTGAAGGGCAGGCGCGCGACGGCGGGGGAGCCGGCGGTGTCCACCACCGCGTTGAGATCGTCGCTGAGAACCGGTGCGCCGGCCGCCAGGGCCTTGCGCGCGACGGTCGACTTGCCGGCGCCGGAGGCGCCGACGAACAGAAATGCCGATCCGTCGACGACCGTGCCGGCGCTGTGCAGCAGCAGGCCGCCGCGGAGCAGCAGGCGGTGGGCCACCATGACCCGCAGGTAGTTCTCGATGACGCCCTGGAACCAGCGGTCCTCGACCGACGTCCACATGCCGGCGGCGGCGCCGTCGGCGCGCGGCACGAGGGCGGCGAAGTGCAGCGCGGCGATTCGCAGCCGCTCCGCGGTCGCCTCGAGGTCGAGGGTGTAGGTCCAGCCCTCGAGCTCGAGCTCGCGAAAATACCCGGGCTCCACGCGCCACACCGCGGTCTCGTGAGGGACGCAGCCCGCCGACGGACCCTCCACCAGCACCGAGGCGTACTCGCGGTCCATCAGGCCGGCCTGCCGCGCGCTGAGTCCGATGACGTGGAACGGCCCCCCGGGGAGATCGAGGAGACGGCTCTCGCCGCCCCACGGCTCGCCGGCCACCGCGTCCGGGAACGACGCCGCGTCCGTGAGAAAACCGGAGCCGAACCTCACGGCCGGGGCCCCTCGGGACGGGCGCCCGGGACGCGGACGAGCGACAAAACCCTCACCGATCGACTCTACCACCGTGCCGCGCGAGCCTCCTGCAGAATTCGGAAAAACCGACAGAACCGGATTTCGGGTCGCTTGTCCGGCGCCGGAGGACATTCGCGAAGTTCTTGGAGGAGAACCCTCCTGGGTGTGCGAGCAGGTCGCTGACGTGTCCGGTGACGGGCCCTGAGGCGTCCGCCTGCAACCAATACCGACGATTCTTCAGGAAGCGCACGGATCCCACCGCATTGAAATCGACAGCTCCGGTTCAGGCTGCTGACGACTCTTGTCGAGTGCCTGGCAACTGTCGATATTCTCCCGAGCGTCGCGCCTCGGGTGGTCGAATCGCTGCCTCGTGGCTGCGGCCGCGGTCCACCAAAGGGGTTATGAATGTATGAGATAATTGGAATTGATGAACGGCGAGCCCGCCCGTTTTCCCACCGATGTCAACAACCTCCGGCGCGCGTGGCTGGTTGTGCGGAGCAAGCCGCGCCAGGAGCGGGTCGCCGCATGCCACCTCCGGGAGCGGGGGGTGGAGCCGTACTGCCCGCTGTACCTCGAGCCGCCGTGGCACCCGCGCGCCCCCAAGGGGCCGGTGCCGCTGTTCGGGGGCTACCTCTTCGTGCACTGCAACCCGCTCGGCGAGCTCAACAAGGTGGGCTACTGCCCGGGCGTCGCGCACGTCGTGCGGTTCGACCGCGAGCCGGCGACCGTCGAACAGGCCGTGATCGACGCCATCAGGGCGCGTGAGGCCGGCCGCGGGTACGTGGTGCCGAACGAGCTCGAGCACGGCATCGAGGAGGGGCGCAGGGTGCGCGTCATGGCCGGGCCGCTCAAGGACATGGAAGGGGTCTTCCGCGGATATCTCCGCGGTGGCCAGCGGGCCCGGGTTCTGATGGAGTTCCTCCGCCGGCGAAGCCTGGTGGAGGTCGAGACGGAGCTGCTCGCCGCGGTGCGGGCGTAGGGGCCGGAACCCGGTTTCGGCCCGCGTAAAACTTTATAAATCAGAAGGTTGCATATGCAATCATCGTGCGGCAGCTATGCAAAGACCTTCAAATTGATGTCTCAGTTGATGCTCGCTTTCCTGAACCATGTGAAGAGGTGAAGGGGTGAAGAGGTGACGCCGGAGCCCCACCTTCAATGGGCGGGATATCGATGCAGGACTCTGTCCTGGATGTAGGCGGGGGCTTCAGCCCCCGCGAGGAGTGCGCGGCCGCGAGCCTCGCGGTCCGCAGACCCGACGCGACGATGGCGGGCGCTGAAGCACCCGCCTACAACGGACCGCACCCGACCCGGGAGGTAATCCCCGGTCCTGGACCCGGTGGGCGGATGGAAGTCCGAAAACCGAATCCCCGAATCCGAAATTCATTCAACTGAACTGTGCGGAAACTCCGACCTCCAGATTCCGAATTCCGAATTCAAAGAGGCATGGGTTCTCATGACTGACACCACCAACCCCATTCTGGTAACCGGCGCCGCCGGCTTCATCGGCTACCACCTCGCAGAGCGCCTGCTCGCCGAGGGCCGCCGGGTCGTCGGCCTCGACAACCTCAACGACTACTACGACCCGGAGCTCAAGCGGGCGCGGCTCGCGCGCCTCGAGTCCCGCGACGGATTCACCTTCACCCGCACCGACCTCGGCGACCGGCGCCGCATGGAGGCGCTCTTCGCCACCTACCCCTTCGACGTGGTGGTCAACCTGGCGGCGCAGGCGGGCGTCCGCTACTCGATCGAGAACCCGCACTCCTACGTCGACTCGAACCTCGTAGGCTTCCTCCACCTCCTCGAGGGCTGCCGCCACACTGGCGTCGGCCACCTCGTCTACGCCTCGTCGTCCTCGGTCTACGGCGCCAACACCGCCATGCCCTTCTCGGTCCACCACAACGTCGACCACCCGCTGTCCCTGTACGCCGCCACCAAGAAGGCCAACGAGCTCATGGCCCACACCTACTCGCACCTCTACAATCTGCCCACCACCGGGCTGCGCTTCTTCACCGTCTACGGCCCCTGGGGCCGGCCCGACATGGCCCTCTTCAAGTTCACCCGGCAGATCCTCGCCGGCGAGCCCATCGACGTCTTCAACTTCGGCAACCACCGCCGCGACTTCACCTACATCGACGACATCATCGAGGGCGTCGTGCGGGTGATGGCAAAGCTCCCGGAACCCGACCCCGCGTGGTCCGGCGACACTCCCGACCCCGCCACCAGCCGCGCCCCCTGGCGCGTCTACAACATCGGCAACAACCGGCCCGTCGAGCTCATGCGCTACATCGAGGTCCTCGAGGACTGCCTCGGCGCCACGGCCGAGAAGAACCTGCTCCCCATGCAGCCCGGCGACGTCCCCGACACCTACGCCGACGTCCAGGCCCTCACCGACGACGTCGGCTACAAACCCGACACGCCCATCGAAGAGGG
>DATIVB010000030.1:0-12767 GCA_035466375.1 Chondromyces sp. | reverse complement strand
CGGCCTGCGCTCGATTGACTGGCAGAGCCGGGTGGCGGTCTCGGGCTCGGTCATCGGCCGCCGCGACCTGTGGGGCCGGGGGCTCGGCTCCGACGCGGCGAGGGTCCGCAACCGCTACGCCTTCGAGGTCCTCGGCCTGCGCCTGCTCATCGCCTCGGTGATCGCCGACAACGGACCCTCGCTGGCGATGCTGGCCAGAGTGGGCTACACCGAGGTGGCGCGGGTCCCGGAACGATATTGGAAGCGCGGCGCCTTCCGCGACCAGGTGCTGCTGGTGCTGCGGACGGAGGGGTGACGGAAGGAGGGCGGACGGGCGCGGCTAGGATAGTCCCATGATCCGCAACCTCTCGTCCCGCCTCCAGACCCTCCTCGTGCTGGTGGGTCTCATCGTTCTCTTCGGAATCGCGTCGCCCCATTTCCTGTCCGCCGACAACCTCCTCAACGTCATGGAGCAGTCGGCCATCAACGCGATTCTCGGCATCGGCCTGACCTTCGTCATCGTCTCGGCCGGCATCGACCTCTCGGTCGGCTCGATCCTCGCGCTCTGCGGGCTGGTGGTCGCCGACCTCCTCGTGGCGGGCCACTCCAGCGCGGTCGCGATTGCCGCGGGGTTGCTGGTTGGGCTCGGCTGCGGCCTGCTCAACGGGCTCATCACGACCCTCGGCCGCATCCCCCCCTTCATCACCACCCTCGGAATGATGCTGATGGCGCGCAGCGCCGCCAAGATCTACTCCGGGTCGAAGCCGATCAGCGGCCTGCCGGACTCCTTCCGGGCCCTCTCCGGAGACATCGCGGGCGTCCCGGTGATGGTGCTGGTGGTCGCCGTTCTCTACTGCCTCGCGCACCTCGTGCTGACCCGTACCAAGCTCGGCCGCTACACCTACGCGATCGGCGGCAACGAGCAGGCGGCGTGGCTGTCAGGCGTGCCGGTGGGCCGTTACAAGGTCGCGATCTACGGCCTCTCCGGGCTCACGGCCGGCATCGCCGCGGTGCTCATGACCTCGCGCCTCAACGCCGCCTCGCCCCTGTCCGGCGAGATGTACGAGCTGTACGCCATCGCCGCCGCGGTGATCGGCGGCGTCAGCCTGATGGGCGGCGAGGGCCGAGTCGTGGGGACGCTGATCGGCGCACTGATCATGGGCACCCTGCGCAACGGCCTCAACGCCCTCAACGTGCCGTCGGCGCTCGAGGGGATGGTGGTCGGCGGCGTGCTGGTGGCGGCGGTCGTCCTCGATCGCGCGCGCCACCGGCGGCGCATCGCAGCGCCCGCCGCGGGCTGGCGCCGCTACCGGACCGGGATGGTCCTCGGCGCCGCGGCGCTCGCCCTGATCGCGGTCGTCTTCGCGCATCGCGCCGCTTCGACGTCGTCCGACGGGACGCGGTCCCTGACGGTGGCGTTCGTGCCGAAGGCGCTGAACTCGCCGTTCTGGGCGGCCATGGAGGCGGCTGCAGTGCGCGAAGCCGCGGCGCGGGACGTCCGCCTGGTGTCCCTGGCGGCCGACCGCGAGACCGACGTCGAGCGCCAGTACCAGATCATCGAGAACCTCATCCAGCAGCGGGTCGATGCCATCCTGCTCGCGCCCTCGGGCTCGAAGGAGCTGGTGCCGGCCATCCGCAAGGCCAACGACGCAGGCATCCCGGTGCTGCTCCTCGACACCAGGATCGACGAGGCCGCCGCGCGGGCGATGGGTGCCGAGGTCGTCACCTTCATCGGGTCGGACAACTTCGAAGGCGGTGCGGTGGCCGGCCGCTACCTCGCCGCGGCGCTCGGCGGGGTGGGCGAGGTGGCCGTCATCGAGGGCATCTCCGGCCACGAGACCGCGGACCAGCGCCGCCTGGGCTTCCTGCACGGGATCTCCGGCCACCCGGGAATCCGGGTCGTCGCCAGCCTGACCGCCAACTGGGAGCGGGCGCTCGCCTACGACGTGGCCGAGAACCTCCTTCAGGCTCACCCCGAGCTGGACGCGGTGTTCGCCGCCAACGACGAGATGGCGCTCGGCGCCCTCGAGGCGGTGGCGTCCGCGAACCGCCTCGACGGGGTCTCGATCATCGGGTTCGACGCCATCCCCGACGCCCTCGCCAACATCCGCTCGGGGCGGCTGCTGGGCTCGGTGGCGCAGTTTCCGACTGAGATGGGCCGGCTCGGCGTCGCGCACGCGGTGGCCCTGATCCGCGACGGAAGCCGGCCGCCGCCCGAGGTGCTGACCCGGGTCGAGCTGATCGACCTCGGGAACCTGGACGAGTTCGAGGCGGCCGGTGCGCTCGCCGCGCCCCCGGCGGCGGCGCCGTGAACATCGCGCCGCCGCTGCTCGCCATGCGCGGCATCTGCAAGAGCTTTCCCGGCGTCCAGGCTCTCCAGGACGCGGACCTCGAGGTCCAGGCGGGCGAGGTGCACGTGCTGCTCGGCGAGAACGGGGCCGGCAAGTCGACCCTGATGAAGGTGCTGTGCGGCCAGCACGCGCCGGACGCGGGGCGGGTCGTCTTCGGCCGCCGGACCATCGCCCCCGGGAGCCCGCACGAGGCGCAGCGGCACGGGCTGGTCATGATCCACCAGGAGCTCAATCTCATCCCCGGATTGACAGTGGTCGAGAACATCTTCCTCGGCCACGAGCCGTGCCGTGCCGGCGTGATCCGCAGTGACGTCATGCGCGACGCCGCGCGCGAGCTGCTGCAGCGGGTCCGCTGCCGGGTCGCGCCCGACACGGCGGTGGCCGAGCTGTCGGTGGCCGAGCAACAGCTCGTCGAGATCGCGCGGGCGCTGCGCAGCGAGGCCCGGCTGCTGGTCATGGACGAGCCGACGGCGGCCCTCTCGGAGCAAGAGATCGAGGCCCTCTTCGAGGTCATCCGCGGTCTCTGCGCGGACGGCGTGCCGGTGATCTACATCTCGCATCGCATGCCCGAGATCTTCGCCATCGGTGACCGGGTGACGGTGATGCGGGACGGACGGACCCTCGGCACCAGGGTGGTGCGCGACACCGAAGCCGGCGAGCTGATCAGCCTCATGGTCGGGCGCACGGTGGACGAGCGGATCCCCAAGCGTGCGGTCGAGATCGGCGAGGTGGTCCTCGAGGTCGCGGACCTCAGGGCCCCGGGGCTTGCGGCCCCGGTGTCGCTGGAGATCCACAGCGGCGAGATCCTCGGCGTCGCGGGCCTCATGGGTTCGGGGCGCACCGAGCTCGCGCGCGCCATCTTCGGCGCCGACCCCGTGGCGTCGGGTGTGGTTCGCGTGTCCGGCAGAGAGCTCCCGGGGAACAGCCCCGCCGCCTCCATCGCGGCGGGCCTCGGCTTTCTCACCGAGGACCGCAAGCAGCAGGGCCTGGTGCTGCAGCTCCCGGTCACCGAGAACATCACCCTGGCCGGCCTCGACGAGCACAGCCGCCACGGCGTTCTCGACCTCGGCGCCGAGAGGGCGCGGGCCGCGTCGCTGGTGGACACCCTGCACATCCGCGTCGCCTCCCTCGACCGGGAGGTCGCCGAGCTGTCGGGCGGCAATCAACAGAAGGTGGTGCTGGCGCGGTGGCTGGCCGCCCGCTGCAAGGTGCTGCTCTTCGACGAGCCGACCCGGGGCATCGACGTCGGGGCCAAGACCGAGATCTACGGGCTCATCGGCGCGCTCGTCGCGCAGGGGGTGGCGGTTCTCCTGATCTCCAGCGAGCTGCCCGAGCTCCTCGGCCTGGCCGACCGCATCGCCGTCCTGCACGAAGGGAAGCTGCAGGGGATCCTCGCCCGCGCCGAGGCGACACAGGAGCGCATCATGGAGATGGCGTTGCAATTCACTGCGTGAATTGCAGAAGTGCAGAAAAAGGCCGGCGCCGGAGGGGCCGGCGCCGGACGGAAGGCGGTTCAGGGCGGCAGCACGACGTCACGGTGTCGGGGGGGCTCCGTTTGGGGCTTTCTTGAGGTCGTCGCCGGCGATGTCGTCCCACGAGTAGTACTGGAAGGAGCGGTTGTCCGACATGGCCACGAAGAGGCCCGAGGGGAAGCGCTCGTCGAGGGCCACGTTGGTGACATCCGATCCGTCGCTCTCGTTGGTGGCCGTGGAGATGATCTTGACCAGCCGGTGCTCGTGAGGGTTCCCCGCCTCGCCTTCGCGGGTGAAGATCCGGAACGCGTTGGCCTGCTGGTCGGAGACCAGGATGTAGCCTGTGCCGTCGTCGATGGCATAGATCGAGATCCCCTCGCACTGGTCGGCGAAGCCACCGGCACCGATGAGCGCGAGCTCCACATCCGCATCAAGGGCGTCGGGGTCGGCCTGGTACTTGCGGACCCCCGCCAGCTCGTCCGAGTAGTAGACGTAGCCGAGGGCGTCGTCGACCGCCACCGCCTCGATCTCGCCGAGCTCGGGCACGCCCTCGTCGTCGGGGCTCGTGGCGTCGCTGAAGGTCCCGAACTCGCGCACCTTGGTCGCCGTGACCTGGCCGCTGCCGTCGTCCTCGAGCCGGTACTGCCAGAGGTAGCTTCCCGAGGGCCCGGTCTTGCGGCTGACGATGGCGAAGACCGCGCCGTCGGCGGGCCGCTTGTAGAGCGCGATCCCCATCGGCAGGGCCGCATCGCCCTCCTCGCCCGCGAAGACCTCGATGCCGCCGTTGTCGATGGGTGTCATCTCGGGCAGGCGGAGGACCCGCAGCAGCCGGACCGGGCGATCGGTGGCGACGGCGATGTCGACCGACTCGCCCGCGAGCTCGAAGCCGTACTCGACATCGACGTTGTTGAAGCGACCGCCGGTGGAGAAGGTCTTCTCGGGGATGATGGCGCCGTCGAGGTCGAAGACGTAGACGGAGCCGCCCTTGTCGGTCCCGATCACCAGGCTCTGCGCGGGGTCGGTGGGGTGGATCCAGATCGCCGGGTCGTCGGAGTCCACCGCCACCGGCTCGGTGGAGAGGACCGGCGCCACGGTGGCGGTCGAGGGTTCCGGCGCCGGCGCCTCCGCTTCCGGCGCCGGCGGCGGGCCGCCGGAGCAGGACGCCATGGCGAAGGCGGCGGCCGCCACCAACGGCAGGAGAACGAGCCTCGCGTTCGAGGTGCGGGGGTTGATGTTCCTGGGCTGTTGGGGGTTCATTGTGCCTCCTTGCTTCGTCCCGTACGTTCGTTGGATGCCGCGGCGGCGCCGAAGGTTGGCTCAGTCGGAAGCTCCTCCGTGCCGCGGCGGCGCCGTCGTCGACCGCACCACCAGGCTCGGCGCCACCACGTCGTGGTGCGGCGCGGTGCGTCGGCTGGCGATCCGCGCCGCGAGCCGATCGACCGCCGACCTGCCCATGTCGCCTCCAGGCTGGTGGATGCTGGTCAATGAGATGTGGCGCAGGGCCGCCAGCGAAGTGTTGTCATAGCCGATGAGCGAGATGTCCCGGGGGATCTGCAGCCCGGCCTCCTCGAGCGCGTTCATGGCGCCGATGGCGCACAGGTCGTTGGAGGCGAAGACCGCGGTCGGCAGAGGCACGGTCGCAAGCAGTGCACGGGCCCCCCGGTCGCCGCCGTCCTCGGTGTGGGCTCCCTCGACGACGAGGATGTGCTCCCCGAGCCCGAGCTCCTCCATCGCCAGGCGGTAGCCCTCGGTGCGGATTCGCGCGCCCGCTCCCGAGCCGCCGGAAATGAAGGCGATGTGCCGATGGCCGAGAGCCGCGAGGTGCTCGACCGCGAGCCGGGCGCCGCTGATGTTGTCGTTGGTCACGCTGTCGGTCTCGTCGCCGGTGGTGTGGCGGTTGAGCACGACGACCGGGACCGCCGCTGCGGCGCGGGTCAGCGTCGCCTCGTCGACCCGCGGCGAGGCGAGCACCAGGCCGTCGACGCGGAGCTGGAGCAGGCTCTCGATGGCGGCCTCCTCACGCGACCCGTCGCGGTCGCCGGTGTTGAACAGGACCTGGTAGCCGAGCTCCCGGGCGCGCTCCTGAATGCCCGAGACGACGGCGCCGAAGAACGGGTTGCGCAGGTCGGAGATCATGACGCCGATGATCCGGGTGCGGCGCTGGACCAGGCTCCTCGCCATCAAATTGGGCCGGTAGTCGAGCTCCTCGATGGCCTTGAGGATCGCCGTGCGGCTGGCCGGACTGACGCCATGCTCGCCGCGCGTCACCATGGACACGAGGGACTTCGAGACCTTGGCCCGGCGGGCCACGTCGTGGATGGTGGGCCGGCGCTGCGACGGCGTTTCGTCCGATTTTCCCCGCGGTGCCACTTGACTTCGTCCTTTCGAGGCCTTATGTTCCGATTGGAACGTTCCAAAATATAGGCCGTGAAGGCCGGAATTGCAAGTTGGAACGTTCCAAGAGATGCCGCCAGGACCGCAAAGCCCGTGTTTTGTTGGTCATCAGTCGTTCTTTTTTATGGATCGGAGTGGAACGTTCCAAACCGCGTCTGGGGGAGCGACGGCAGGGACCCACGCACTCCGCAACCGATCGCCGGAGAACGAGGGAGGGGAATACTATGGCGTCATCGAAAGCGAGCTCTTTTCTGGCCCTGATGGCCATTTTCATCATCGCGATCGCGGCTTCGCAAACCGTTTTCGCCCAGGGCAGCACCGGCGTGATCGTGGGCACGGTGACGGGGCCGACCGGCGCCGTCATCGCCGACTGCAGGGTCGGCGTCCAGGGCACCAACATCGAGGTTCAGACCGGCCTGGAGGGCAACTACCGGTTGTCGCCGGTGCCCGTCGGGGAGCAGACCCTGGTCTTCCGCTACCTCGGCCTGCAGCCGGCAACCGCGACGGTCACCGTCGTCGCGGGCGAGACCGTGAGGCAGGACATGGCGCTGGCCTACGGCGGCGAGATCGAGGTCCGCGGCTCGCCGCTCCTCCAGGGGCAGGCGAAGGCGCTGAACCGCCAGAAGAACGCGATGAACATCTCCAACATCGTCGCCGCCGACCAGATCGGGCGTTTCCCCGACAAGAACGCCGCCGAGGCGACCAACCGCATCCCCGGGATCAGCCTCCTGCGCGACCAGGGCGAGGGCCGCTACGTCCTGGTTCGGGGCACCGAGGCGAGGCTCAACTCGACCACCATCAACGGCGAGCGCATCCCGTCGCCGGAGTCGGGGGGTCGCAGCATCGCCCTCGACACCATTCCGTCGGACCTGCTCGGGTCCATCGAGGTCTCGAAGGCCCTGACGCCGGACATGGACGGCGACTCCATCGGCGGCACCGTCGACCTGATCACCATGCGGGCGCCCGAGCAGACCCGCGTCTCGGCCTCTCTCGGCGGCTCCTACAGCGCCATCACCGAGAAGTCCGCTCCCAATGCCACCGCCACCTTCGGCAGCCGCTTCGGTTCCGAGTCCAAGTGGGGCCTGCTGGTGTCCGCCAGCGCCTCGCAGAACGAACGCGGCTCGGACAACATCGAGCCCGAGTACGACGACGGCGAGCTCGACACCCTCGAGCTGCGGGATTACTCCTTCACCCGCGAGCGGTACGGCGTGACCGCCGACATCGACTACCGCGCTTCGTTCGACGCCAACTACTTCCTGCGCGGCCTGTGGACCAACTACATCGACGACGAGCAGCGGCGCGCCAAGGGCAACGCGGTCAGCGACAACGAGCTCGAGAGGGCGCTGCGCGACCGCGAGCAGGAGTCGTTCATCAACTCCGTGACCTTCGGCGGCGAGAACATCCTCGGCGAGTCGGGCGTCATCGACTACCGCCTCACCTGGAACAGATCCCAGGAGGAGACGGCGGGCCAGGTCACCTCGTCCTTCATCCAGGAGGACGTCGAGTTCGATCCGAACGTCGGCCCCGACTTCATCAACCCGAACAACATCCAGGCCAACCCCCTGAACGAGGACCTGGACGAGTTCTTCTTCGACGAAATCGAAACCGAGTCCAAGAAGGCGGTGGAGGAGGACTCCATCGCGGCCCTCAACTTCACCCAGGGTTTCTACAAGGACGACGGTCTCAGCGGCCTGTGGAAGGTGGGCGCCAAGGTGCGCTTCAAGACCAAGGACCAGAACTACGACGTGTTCGGGTACGAGTCCGAGGACGACCTGCTTCTTGCCGCCTTCGTGGACGACTGGGAGTCCGAGACGCCCTTCTTCCGGGGGCTCTACCCGGATCAGGGACCGTTCCAGTCCCCGACCGCCATGCGGGACCTCCTCGCCAGCGGGCTGCTCGAGGGCGAGCGTAATCTGGAGGAGGACCTGGCGGACTTCACCATCGACGAGGACACCTACGCCGCCTTCGCGATGACCGAGCTCCTGCTCGGCCCCAAGACGTCGTTCCTGGGCGGCGTCCGGGTCGAGAGCACCAAGGTTGACTACCTTGCCTACGAGCTCACGCTCGACGAGGAGGGCGACCCCCTGGAGCTGGTGCCGGTCACCGGCGACAAGAGCTACACCGAGTGGCTGCCCCAGTTCCACCTCGTCTACAAGATCGGCGAGGACACGCAGCTCCGCGCCGCCATCACGCGCAGCCTGGCGCGGGCCAACTTCGAGGACATGGCCCCGTGGCGGCTGCTCAACCTCGAGGACATGGAGATCGAGCTCGGCAATCCCGATCTCGACGTCACGACGTCGTGGAACTTCGACCTCATGTGGGAGAAGTACCTCGAGCCCGTCGGCATCATCTCCGCCGGCGCCTTCTACAAGGACCTGACCGACATCATCTTCTTCTACAACGTCGACGAGGTGATCGACGGCGAGGACTTCGAAATCATCCAACCGCGAAACGGCCCGACGGGCGAGCTGTGGGGCCTCGAGCTCGCCTATCAGAACCAGTTCGTGAACCTGCCCGGATTCTGGGGCGGTTTCGGTCTGTTCGGAAACTACACCTACATCGACTCCGAGGCCGACTACCCCGACCGCGCCCCCGGCACCCTGCCGGGGCAAGCGGAGCACGTGGCCAACCTGGCGCTGATCTACGAAAAGTACGGTATCTCGACCCGGATCACTTACAACTTCAACGGCAAGAACATCCTCGAGGTGGGCGGCGATCCCGAAGAGGACCTTTGGGTCGACGACCACTCCCAGTTCGATTTCCTGTTCCGCGTCCAGGTGTCGAAGAATTTCAGCATCTTCCTCGAGGCTGTCAACATCACGGACGAGCCGTACACCGTGTTCGAGGGCACCGCCGACCGCATCCGCCAGCAGGAGTACTACGATTGGTGGGCCACCATCGGCGTGCGTTTCGACCTGTAACCATGAGGTAGCAAACCGGTCTTCGACAGCTCACCCGTCTCGGGAAACCCGCCGGCCCGGTGCCGGCGGGGCTCTCGAGCCGGTGGTATCGGCGGACAGTCAGTGAGAACGATTCCTGACTGGAGAGGGGTGGTGAGGCCATGAAGCAGACGACAGTGGGGGTGGTCGGCGCCGGCCGAATCGGCAGGATGCACACCGAGAACCTGGTCCACCATGTGCCCGAGGCGAAGGTCAAGGCGGTCGCCAGCCCGCACGTGGACCGCGAGTGGGCGGGGTCGCTGGGGGTGGCGGTGTGCGCGACCGACAACGCCGTAGTTTTCGACGATCCCGAGATCGAGGCCGTGGTCATCACGGCGCCGTCGGGGCTCCACGTCGAGCTGATCGCCCGCGCCGCCGCGGCCGGGAAGCACGTGTTCTGCGAAAAGCCGCTGGCGTTCGAGCCGGGTCCCATCGAAGAGATCATGCGCGTCGTTCAACGGGCCGGAATCCTGCTCCAGGTCGGTTTCAACCGCCGCTCCGACCCGAGCATCCTCGATCTGGCCGACGCGGTCCGGGGCGGGGAGATCGGCGCCGTGCACACGGTGCGGGTCACCAACCGCGATCCCCAGGCGCCGCCCATCGACTTCGTGAAGCGGTCGGGCGGCATCTTCCTCGACTTCCTGATCCACGACTTCGACGCCGTCCGGTTCCTCGGCGGCTCCGAGATCGCGGAGGTCTACGCGGCCGGCGCGGTGCTCGTCGATCCCGCGATCGGCGCCGCGGGCGACATCGACACCGCGGTGGTGAGCGCGCGGCTGGCCAACGGGGCGCTGGCGGTGATCGACGCCAGCCGGCAGGCGGTGTACGGCTACGACCAGCGCTTCGAGGTGTTCGGTGCTGCGGGCAGCGCTGCGGTCGACAACACCAGGCCGAGTACCAGGACCTTGAGCACCACCGTCGGCGTGGTCGCGCGGACCCCGCACGACGGTTTCGTCTCCCGCTACCGGGAGGCCTTCGTCGCCGAGCTCCGGAGCTTCCTCGAGGCGGTGCGGGACGGCGGCCCGGTGGTTGCCGGGGCCGCCGACGCGCTGGCCGCGGTCGAGGCGGCGTGTGCAGCCCGCGAGTCCTTTGTTTCGCAGCAACCGGTGCGGGTGCGATCGGCAGCCGCTGCCGCCGCAAGAGGAGCTTTCTCATGAAGACCATCACAGTGGGCGTGCTCGGGGCCGGGCGCATCGGACGGCTCCACACCGACAACCTGCTGCGCATGCCGGGCGTCCGGGTCAAGGCTGTCGCCGACCCGTACGCGGACTTCGCGGCCTGGCCGCCGCCCGAGGTCGCGACCGGCCCCGAGCCGGCCCTGGTCCTCGACGATCCCGAGATCGAGGCGGTGCTGATCTGCTCGCCGACCCCCACCCACGCCCCGTTCACCGAGGCCGCGGCGAATGCCGGCAAGCACATCTTCTGCGAGAAGCCCATCGACCTGGACCCCGACCGCATCCGCCGCACGCTGACAGTCGTCGAAAAGGCCGGCGTCAAGCTGCAGGTGGGCTTCAACCGCCGCTTCGACCCCACCTTCGCGCGCGTCCGCAAGGCGGTGACCGACGGCGAGGTGGGCGAGGTCCAGATCGTCAAGATCACCTCCCGCGACCCCGAAAAGCCGCCGGTGTCCTACGTCGAGAGCTCGGGCGGCATGTTCCTCGACATGACGATCCACGATTTCGACATGGTCCGCTTTCTGACCGGCAGCGAGATCGAGCACGTGCACGCCATGGGGGCGGTGCTCATCGACCCGGCCATCGGCCAGGCCGGCGACGTCGACACCGCGGTCACCACCATGCAGCTCGCCAATGGGGCGCTGGCGGTCATCGAGAACAGCCGGCAGGCGGTCTACGGCTACGACCAGCGGGTCGAGGTCTTCGGGTCTGCGGGCTCGGCGGAGGCGGGCAACGAGACCCCCAACCGGGTCAGCTTCTCGAGCGCCGGCGGCGTCCGCACCGACAACCCGCTCTACTTCTTCCTGCAGCGGTATCAGGCGTCGTTCGCGGCCGAAATGGAGGCCTTCTTCCATTGCATCCGTGAGGACCACGAGCCGCCGGTGGGCGGTCGCGACGGTCTGATGTCGGTGCTGGTGGGGCTGGCGGCGGGGCGCTCCATGGCCGAGAGCCGGCCGGTCGAGGTCGAGGCGCCGTGAACCCGCTGCGCGCCTTCCGGACCGGGGCCGACCAACCGCCGCTCACCGACGAGGGTGCGGTCGACCGTCTGTACCGGCGGCACCGCCTGCGCATCATGCTCGCCATCACCCTCGGCTACGGCCTCGTCTACACCTGCCGCCTGGCTCTCTCGATGGTCAAGAAACCGCTCATCGACGGCGGGATCTTCACCCCGGTGGAGCTCGGGATCATCGGCTCGGCGCTCTTCTACACCTACGCCTTCGGCAAGCTCACCAACGGCTTCCTTGCCGACCACATGAACCTCAAGGTCTTCTTCGCCTTCGGGGTGATGGTGTCGGCCCTGCTCAACATCGGCATGGGGTTCTCCACCGTCTTCTGGCTGTCGATCGTCCTGTGGGGGCTCAACGGCTGGTTCCAGGGCTTCGGCGCGCCGTCGGGCGCGGTGGCCATGGCCAACTGGTTCTCCAACAGCGAGCGGGGGCGGATCTACGGCATCTGGAGCACGGCCCACGCCATCGGCGAAGGCCTCACCTTCATCGGCGTCGCCGCGCTCGTCACCCTGTGGGGTTGGCGGGCGGGCTTCTGGGGGCCGGGCGTGCTCTGCGTCGTGGTCGCGTTCGGTCTCTACGCGTTGATGCAGGACCGGCCCTCGACCATGGGCCTGCCGAAGGTCGCCGACTGGAGGAATGACCACGTCGGCAGGACGGCGGACGGCATCGCCCGCAAGGAGAGCACCTGGGACCTGCAGCGCGCCATCCTCAAGATTCCGGCCATCTGGGTGCTCGCGCTCGCGAGCGCCTCGATCTACGTCACGCGCTACGCCATCAACAGTTGGGGGGTCCTCTACCTCCAGGAGGCCAAGGGCTACACGCTGATGCAGGCGGGCGGCGTCATCTCGGTCAACACCGTCGCCGGGATCCTGGGCGCGGTGGTCTTCGGCTTCGCGTCCGACAAGCTCTTCAGTGCACGCCGCCCGCCCACCAACGTGATCTTCGCGGTGCTGGAGATCGTCGGGCTGCTGATGGTCTTCTTCGGCCCGCCGGGAAGACCGCTCTTCATGACCGTCGCGTTCTTCATATACGGCTTCGGTCTCACCGGCCTGGTGACATCGCTCGGCGGGCTGTTCGCCCTCGACATCGCGCCAAAGCGCGCCGCGGGGGCGGCGATGGGCTTCATCGGCGTCTTCTCGTACATCGGCGCCGCACTCCAGGACCAGATCAGCGGCCACCTCATCGAGCGTGGGGTGACCCTGGTCGACGGCGTCCGCTTCTACGACTTCTCGACGGTGATCTGGTTCTGGATCGGCTCGTCGGTGGTCTCGATGATCCTCGCCACGACCCTGTGGCGGGTCCGCGTCCGTGACTGAAGGGACACACAGGAGATGACGACCAGAGACACTCGATTCGACGTCGCCA
Source organism: Chondromyces sp. (assembly GCA_035466375.1). Classification (GTDB taxonomy): domain Bacteria; phylum Acidobacteriota; class Thermoanaerobaculia; order Thermoanaerobaculales; family Sulfomarinibacteraceae; genus Sulfomarinibacter. Next base: position 85 of record DATIVB010000030.1, on the reverse strand, counting down.
CCATCGGCAACTACACCAAGGACACCATCGTCACCGCGGCCGGCACCCAGTACGCCGACGGCGGCGGGGTCACCTACGCCGCGCA
>DATIVB010000029.1:0-1754 GCA_035466375.1 Chondromyces sp. | reverse complement strand
TCGTAGCGCTTCCGGAGCCGCTCCTGGCTCGCATCGTCCGCGGCGTCGGCCTCGCGCAGGCAGCGCTCGAGGAAGCGCTCCCGGTCCTCCCCCACTCGCGCCGAGAGCTTGAGCTGCTGATTGACCAGGACCGTCACCGGCTGCCGGGCCCGCCAGGTCGTGAAGCTCGCGGCGGCCTTGGCGAGCTCGGCCGAGAGCCGTCCCGGATTGGCAGGCGGAAAGCGCATGCCGTCGGGCGGCTGCTCGGCGAGCTCCGGGAGTGCGTCCAGTGTCTCGGCCTCCTCCCAGCGGATGCGGCCGTCCCCGTCCACCGGCGCCAGCCACAGCTCATCCTGGAAGCGGTGCAGATCGAGGGAGGATTGCTCGACCCGCAGCTGGTCACGAACCAGAACCTGCGGCCGGGCGAGGCCGACGGTATCGGCCGCGAACCGCACCGCGACCTCCGCCGCAATGGGCGGCGGCACGGCGGCGCCGTCCGCCGCGGCGTCGGAGTTGGCCGCCGGCGGCGCAGGGGTGGCGGTGGCGCCGAGCAGCGGCTTCATTTCCGCCAGGGTCACGGGGCCGCGCAGATACGACATCGCCCAGCGCGAGCTGAAGGTCCGCACACTCTGTTTCGCGCGCACGTCGGTGAGCAGGAACTCCCGTTTGCCGAGCCCGGCGACGATCGCTCCGGCATCACGGCCGTCGGGGAGCTTCGTCATCCCCAGACCCTCGAGCGCGCGCTCGCGGTCGCGCTCCGTCACGAGGCGTCCGATCAGCTTCACGCCCGCGTTGCCGAGCGCCTTGTAGTCGAGATCGACCGGGTTCTGGGTCGCCAACCAGGCGCCGATCCCGTACGCACGACCCTGCTTGAAGAGCGTCAGCAGCGGCGCCTTGGTCGGCGGGTTGGCGGGATGCGGCGGGAGCAGACCCTGGACCTCGTCCATGTAGAGCAGGGCGCGGAGCCCGGACGACGCGGGCTGCCCCCGCATCCACGCGACCAGCTCGGAGGCCAGCAGGGCGATCACGAAGCGCCGTTCCTGCTCGTCGAGGTGGGCGACCGAGATGATGCTCGCCCGCGCTGCCCCGGGGCGGCCGAGGAGGTGCCCCATGTCCAGCGGCAGGCCCTCGGTCCAGGCCGCGAAGGACGGGGACGCGAGCAGGGTGTTGACCGCCATCACCAGCTTCATGCGCTCCGCACGTGGGTAGAACGTATCCAGCGGCAGAGCTCCCATCGACTCGATCGGCGGGTTCGCCAGACTGCCCAGCAGCGACCGCAGGTCGAGGTCCTCGCCCCGCCGCCAGTGCTCGAGGATCACCGACGCGGTCAGGACGTGGTCGCGGTCTGCGAGCGGATCGCCGCCGCGGCCGATCAGCGACAGCAGCGCCGAGGTGATCCCGCCGGCCCGGTCGGTCATCGCATCCGCATCGAGAGCCGCCGGAGCGCCGAGTGAGGGCAGAATGTCGAGCGGCGCGCCTGAGGCCCAGCCGGGGGTCAGCAGCTGCCAGCGCACGCCCTGCTGCACCGCCCTCATGTCCTCTGGGCCGAGTCCGTCGCCTTCGAGACCGCGGCGCCACAGCTCCGCCTGCGCCGCCGCATCGGCGCCCGCCCCGGAGGCATCGGGGGGAAGCCAGGGCGCGAAGGCCGCCGCCTCGAGCGACGGGAAGTTCAGGAGCAGGTCGACCATGTCGCCCTTGAGGTCGATGATCAGGAGCGACACCCCGCGCCTCGCCAGCTCCTCGAGGGCGACGATGCCGAGGCCGGTCTTGCCCGA
>DATIVB010000028.1:0-3187 GCA_035466375.1 Chondromyces sp. | reverse complement strand
TCGGTGTCCGGCTTCCAGACGTCGACGATGAGGGTGCCCCGGGTGTAGCTGGCAACGTCCATGCCACTGCCCCAGTAGGGGCTCCAGTACCAGCCGGCGCTGTAGTGGTACTGGTACAGGGTGGTGTTCATCCGCATCGCCTGGTCCGGGTCGGTGTGGTAGGTGACGTAGACGTCGGGGTCGCTTTCGACCTCCTGCAGACCGCTCTTCTTCAGCCGGTTGACGATCAGGATCCTGATCATCTCGTGCACCGGCGGCGCCTCGTCGGCGACCGACGTCTCGATGGTGTCGTAGTAGGCGAAGGTCTTGATGGTGGAGAAATCGACGTTGCGGTCGAAGTCGACGTAGGCCTTATGCTTGGACGCGCCGACCGAGATCAGCGCGAGGACGATTGCAGCGACCGTGACGAATCGTTTCATGAAGCGGCTCCCTGCCTCGATGTGAGGTTCGTGATGCGATGGCGCAGCTCGGCGGTTTCCCGTTCGAGCAGCGGGTTGATCGTGAGGGCGTTCCCGAGCGCGCGGGAGGCCTCGGCGGCGAGGGCGCGGCGCGTCGCCGGCGAGGACTCGCTCTCGGCCTGGATGACCGTCAATGCGGTGCCGGTCACCATCGCGCTCGCGAGCTCCGGGTTGATCGCCAGCGCGCGCTCCACGAGCCGGCGGCCCTGGACGAGGTCGTCGCGCACGGAAAGCCCGCGCCGGAGCCGGTCCTCGGCGCGCCAGCGGTGGACCTCGGCCGCGCTCTGGAAGGCGACGGCGTTGCGGGGGTTGATGACGAGCGCCTGCGCGGCGGTCGCGAACGCCGCCTCGAGGAAAGGCTGCGGCGATTCCGAGGACCGTACGGCCGAGCGCGCGGCGAGCAGCTCGACCGCGGTCTTCTCCGGATAGGCCCAGAAGATCTGGGGGTTGAGCGACAGCGCGCGCTCGAGGTCGCTGCGCGCCCCGGCGATGGACGGGGAGGGGTCCTCGCCGCGATTGAAGCGGTACGTGGCGACGGTGCGACCGGCGAGCCCGCGGTTGGCGTAGGCGTAGGCATAGCCCGGGTTGCGGCTGATGGCGTCGTCGAAGAATGCCATCGCGCGCTCGAGGATCGGCAACGGGTCGCCGCCGATTCGCAGCACGTACACTGCGCGCCGCCACTCGGCGATACCCGAGTTGTTGTAGGGATTGGCGTAGTCGGGGTTGAGTGCGATGGCGCGCCCGAAGGCGGCGACCGCCCGGTCGAGCGAGGGGCGGGGGTCGATCCCGATCGTCATCTCGTAGCGCGCCAGGCGCTCCCACGCGTAGCCGAGGTCGTCGTGGGCGGTGACCGCGCCGGGGTCGAGCTCGATCGCCCGTTCGAAGCTCTCGATGGCGCGCCGCAAAGCCGGCTGCGGGTCGTCGCCCCGGGCCAGCGCGTCGAGAGCGCTCACCGTGAGCGCACCCCCACGGGTCGCGAGTGCGGAGACGCTCTCCGGGTCGAGCTCGATCGCGCGCTCGGCGGCGGCGATCGACCGTTCGAGGTGCGGCGCCGGTTCGCCGCCGCGGTCGTTGACGAGATCGGCCCAGCGCCAGTAGAGGTGCGACAGCCGCTCGTGGACGTCGGCGCGATCGGCGTCGATGCGGAGGGCGCGTTCGCAGGCTGCGAGAGCCCGCTCGAAGGGCTCCGCCACGGGCTCGCCGCGGCGGCTGCGGATCTCCAGGACCTGCGTCCAGAGCGAGCACTCACCCTCGTGAACGCTCGGGTCCGAGCGCGCGATGTCGGCGGCGACCGCGTAGGCTCCCACGCCCTCCTCGAGCGCCGCGAGGGCGGCTTCGGGGTCGCCGTGCTGGCGCCTTGACGTGCCCATCTCGAGCAGAATGTCGCCTTCGAGAAGCTTCGCCTCGTACCGCCACTCCTCGGCGGCGAAAGCCTCGCGGGTGGCCGCCAACGCGCCCTCGAGATCGCCGCCGTAGAACCCGATCAGGGCCTCGGCGTAACGCGGAGGCGTCTCGGCCGGAGAATGTCCGGCCGAGCGCAGTCGGGCGAGAGCGGGATCGCGCAGCTCGCGTTCAATCTCGGCGATTCGGCCCGCCCGCAGCTCGGGGTCCTCGATCCGGTGGGCGAGGGCCAGCTCGCGCTGGTAGAGCCGGCCGAGAACCAGCCCCAGGGCGTGCGCCACGCCGGGCGCGTCGAAGCCGTTCTCGATGGCGAGCTCGAGGTGGCGACGGGCCTTTGGGTAGTCCTGCAACGTCAGAAAGCCGCGGCCGAGCGCGTAGTGTCCGGGCCCGGCGCCGACGGCGCCGAGCTGCGACATCTCGTCCTCGATCAACGCCAGACGGTCGCGGATGGCGGTGCGCTCCGCGGTGCGGTCGTGCAGGGGCATCATGGCGGCCACGCGGGCGAAGCTCTCGATGTCCCGTGCCCGCTCACCGAGCCGCTGCGCGACCTCCGCCCGGCGCCGCGTCTGCAAGTTGGCGTGCAGGCTGAACGCGCCAAGCGCCGCGAACGCCAGAACCACGGCCAGCGCCGCGGCGACCAGGCGCGGGTGCTTACGGATTTTCTTGCCGAGCTTGTAGATCATGGTCGCGGGGCGCGCGCTGATCGGTTCCCCGGCGAGGAACCGGCGCAGGTCCTCGGAGAGCTCGCGGGCCGAGGCGTAGCGGCGGTACTGCTCTTTCTCCAGGCACTTCAGAACGATGGTCTCGAGGTCGACCGGGATCGAACGGTCGATGCGGTGCGGCGGCTCGGGGTCGCGCTCGGCGACCCCGGAGATGATCTCGGGGTAGGCGCCCTCATACGGCGAGCGTCCGGTGAGGAACCAGTACAGGGTGGCGCCGAGGCCGTAGACGTCCGTGCGCCGGTCGAGGGTGCTGGACTCGCCGCGCACCTGCTCCGGCGAGCAGAACGCGGGTGTGCCGAGGACCATGCCCGAGACGGTCAGATCGTTCGGGGTATCGATCTCGCGCGCGATCCCGAAGTCGACCACGTACGGGTGCCAGCTGCCATCGGGGTTGCGGTCGATGAGGATGTTGGCGGGCTTGATGTCGCGGTGGATGAGGCCGGCCTGGTGGGCGGCGTGCAGGGCGTCGGCCACGTCGACCATGATCGCGACCTTGTCGCGGGTCGTCAGCAGGTCGGCGATCTCCCGGATCGAGCCGCCGGCCACGTACTGCATCGCGATGTAGGGGTGGCCCTCGACCTCGCCGACCTCGTACACCGGGCACAG
>DATIVB010000027.1:0-3062 GCA_035466375.1 Chondromyces sp. | reverse complement strand
AGATGATGAGGAGGCCGCCCACGACGCTGAGGAGATCGGGCACCTCGGCCCAGAAGACGAAGCCGAGGACGGCCGCGAAGAGGATCATGCTGTAGCCGTAGATGGAGACCTCGGCGGCCGGCGCGTGCCGGTAGGCGATGGTGAGCCCGAACTGGCCGAGCGCCGCCGCGAGGCCGATACCGAGCAGCCACCAGATCTCGTCCCCTTGCGGCGCCCGCAGCTGGGGAATCGCGAACGGCAGCACGCCGACGACGGTCACCAGCGAGAAGTGGGCGATGATGGTCTCCGGCGCCTCCCGCGACCGCAGCGAGCGCAGGGCTGTGTAGGCGCCGCCGGCGAACACCGCCGAGCCGAAGCCCACCACCGCCGGCAGGACGCTAAAATCGAAACGCGGCTTGATGATGAGGAGGCCGCCGACGAAGGCCGCGACCATGCCGGCGACGACCCGCCGCGTCGGCCGCTCGTCGAGGAACGCGAAAGCGAAGACCGCGACGAAGAACGGCGACAGCCGCGTCAGCATGGTGGCGTCGGCCAGCAGCAGCTTGTCGATGGCGTAGAAATAGCAGACGACGCCACCGAGACCGAGCAGCGAGCGCGCCAGCAGCAGCGGCTGATTGTCTGCGCGGCCGAGGAGGGCACGTTGGTGCCGGACCGCGAGCGTGGCGGCGATGACCAGGGTGAGGAGGTTGCGCACGATGACCTTCTCGGTGAGCGGGACTGCCTCCGCCGCCTTGACGAAGGCGCCCATGGCGGCGAAGGCCGCCGCCGAGACCACCATCCACACCACCGCCCGGGTCCGATCCGTCATGCCGGGACACCATAGCGCAGCTCAGCCGGGCCGTTGGCGTTCGTAGCGGATCGCGGTCGGCCCGTTCAGGGCTCGACGGTCGGCCTCCGCGCCGACGCTGTCCCTCTCGTCGTCGGCCGCCGAGGGCCGGCTGGTCGGAGAGCTCGGTGGCCTGGAGACCCACGCCATGTCCGGACCGCGCGACCGCCGCGATCCTTACCGGCACTGATTCCCCCTTGCCCGGACGGCGAGACCGGCGATAATTGCCGGGCCGAGAAGCCGTCGATCGCAAGGAGGTCTCATGCGCAGGTTCTTCGTGGTTGTGTGTCTCGCACTGCTGCCCACGGCGGCTTCGGGTCAGGAAGCCCCTGCGTCGCCGGGAGCGCGGCCCACTGTCGAGCACGCGGTCGCCGCCTGGACCGCCTGGGTCGAGCACGACCTCGGGGTGGCCGGCGTTCCGGGCGCGTCCTACGCCTTCGTGCACGGCGACCGGATGCTGGCCTCCGGCGGCCTCGGCCTCGCCGACCCGGCGCAAGGCGCGCCGGCCACGGACGAGACCGTGTACTCCATCTGCTCCGTCTCCAAGCTCTTCACCTCGATCGCGGTGCTGCAGCTGCGCGACCAGGGCGAGCTGCGGCTCGACGACGAGCTGCGACAGCACCTGCCGTGGCTCGCGGCGCTGACCGACGCCCACCCCGATGACGAGCCCATCACCATCCGCCGCGCCCTGACCCACTCGGCGGGGCTGCCGCGCGAGTCGGACTTCCCCTACTGGGCGGGACCCGACTTCGATTTCCCGACCCCCGAGCAGATCCGCGAGCGGCTCGGCGCGCAGCAGACGCTCTACCCCTCGGGCCGGTACTTCCAGTACTCGAACCTCGCCATGACGCTGCTCGGCGAGGTGGTCGCCGCGCGCAGCGGCCGCCCGTGGTCCGACGTCGTCCACGACCGGATCCTCGAACCTCTGGGCATGGAGAACACCTTCACCTCGGTCGACGCGGCGCGGGCCGCGGGCCGCCTGGCTGCCGGCTACGCCGCCCGCCGCGGCAGCCCCGAGCGCGAGCGGCTCGGGCCGTTCGACGCCGAGGGGATCGGTCCGGCGGCAGGGATGGCCTCCACCGCCGCCGACCTCGCGGTCTTCGCGCGTTGGCAGCTGCGGCTGCGCGCCACGGGCGGCGAGGAGGTGCTGCGCGCCGCGACCCTGCGCGAGATGCAGCGCGTGCACTGGGTCGATCCGGACTGGGAGACCACCTGGGGCCTCGGCTTCTCGGTGGTGGAGCACGACGGCTCGACCTGGGCCCGCCACGGCGGCGCCTGCCCCGGCTACTTCACCGAGTTCGCCGTCCTGCCCAAGGAGCAGCTGGGCCTCGTGGTGCTCGCCAACGCTATCGGCGCCGACGTCGGGCTCTACGCGCGCAAGGCGGCGGCGGTGCTGGCGCCCGCGGTGGAGGCGGCCGGCGAAGAGCCGCCTACGGCCGCGGACGCCGTACCCGATCTGGAGCGCTTCGTCGGCGTCTACGACACGGTGTGGGGGCGCGACGCCATCGTGCTCTGGGGCGACGGCCTGGCGGTCGTCGACCTCAACAGCCGGGCTCTCGACCCCGAGGACTGGATCCAGCCCCTGAAGCTCGTCGAAGGCACCATCTTCCGCCGCGTGCGCTCCGACGACGACAGCCTCGGCGAGACCTGGGTGTTCGAGCTCGACGACGACGGCCGGGTCCTCGGCGTCATCGCTCACAGCCACCCGATGACGCGGGTGCGCTGAGGGGACCGTCTCCCACGCCTGCGCCGAGCCGGGCCGACCTGCCTGTGTGGGCCGCCGCAGGGGACAGCGGCAGCGGCAGTTGGCAGATGGCAGCGACGGTGGGCGGCGACAGTTGACAGCGGCAGGTTCAGCGGGCAGCGGCCGGTGCAGGAATCAGCGCCTTCCGTCGTGACCTCGCCACCGCCACGGCCACTGCGACTGCCACTGCGACTGCCACTGCGACTGCCGCTGCGACTGACACTGCCACTGTCACTGCGCCTGCCACTGCGACTGCCACTGTCCCCGGTCACTGCTCCTGTTCGCCGAACGAACCGGTTGCGCAACCGGATCTCCGGGCGGGCGGAAATCCGGCACTGCCCGTCAGGAGCGGGCCGTGGCCGACGGCCGGGAAGGTAGGGTGGGTGGGGGCCGGCCACATATGCGCTAACTTAGGCGTGTTGGCGAGCGATCTGTCAGTGCGGTCAGGCTCAGCTGGCGCTCTTTGTCCGTCCCGAGCCCGAGCCCGTTACC
>DATIVB010000026.1:0-5325 GCA_035466375.1 Chondromyces sp. | reverse complement strand
GAAGTACTCGAAGAGGCGCTTCTTCATGTCGCCGTAGCCGGTGCCGCCCTCGGCGAAGGCCTTCTCGACCCACTGCCGCTCGGCGCCGTCGGGGGCGAAGAGCTTGAGCAGCTGGTAGAGGGCGTTGTCCTTCGTGGGCTTCGGCGACTCCACCGGGGTCGAGTCGGTGACGATGGACATGATGATCTTGCGGGTGGCCTTCTCGGGTCCGAAGAGGTCGATAGTGTTGTTGTAGGACTTGCTCATCTTGCGGCCGTCGATGCCCGGCACCACCGCCACTTCATCGAGGATGATCGGGTCGGGCAGGGTGAAGACCTCGCGGCCGTAGACGGCGTGAAAAGAGGCCGCCACGTCGCGGGTCACCTCGAGGTGCTGCTTCTGGTCCTTGCCCACCGGCACCGAATCGCTGGCGACGATGAGGATGTCGGCAGCCATCAGCACCGGGTAGGCGAAGAGGCCGTGGTTCGGGACCACGCCCTGGGCCACCTTGTCCTTGAAGGAGTGGCAGCGCTGGAGGAGCCCCATCGAGGTCACGGTGGAGAGGTACCAGGCGAGCTCCGTCACCTCCACCAGGTCCGACTGGCGGTAGACGACGCTGCGCGAGGGATCGAGGCCGAGGGCGAGGTAGCCGGTGGCGAGGTCGCGCACGAGCTCGCGGAAGCGGCGGGCGTCCTGCACCGTGGTCAGGGCATGGAGGTCGGCGAGGAAGTAGTAGCACTCGTGCTCGTCCTGCAGCCGCACGAACTGGCGGATCGCGCCGAAGTAGTTGCCGATATGCAGGTTGCCCGAGGGCTGGACGCCGGAAAGCACGCGCATGGAGCCTCCTGTTCAGGGGCGGATGATAGCAAGAAAAAACCGGCCGGGTCGGCGCCGGCCGGTCGGATGTCGGGTTCGGTCCGCGCTCAGCCGTCGTTGCCGATGGCCTCGGTCGGGCAGGACTCCATGGCCTCTTCCATCTGGGCCGTCTCTTCGTCGTTCTCGGGCTGCTTGCTCACGTAGGAGTAGCCCTCGTCCTCGTTGGCCGCGAAGTTGTTGGGCGCTGTCGTCCGGCAGACGTCGCAGTCAATGCAGTTCGAATCGACGTACCACTTTCCTGGTACGTTGTCTTCAAGTTTGTCTTCGGGATCGGCCATTTCGGTCTCCTTTCAAGCGGGTTGGCGCCCACGCAACGGCGGGATAATACCACCCGCGAATGGGTTGTCAATTCTCGGCCTGCGGTTCCTCAGCGAGCTGGAATCTCAAGTGGGCGGCGTTGCACCGTGGGCATTCCCGCTCGCTTCGCCGCACCGTCGGCCGCCGGCGGCCACTGGCACTCGACGTCGTAGGGGAAGCCGAACGCCGGCAGGATCGCGGTCGGGTCGTTGGTCCGGTTGTCGATCATGGTGCCGTAGACCGTCATGCCGACGATCGGCAAGGCGCTGCCCGAGTTCCACGTCACGAACTCGACCTTGATGGTGATGTCATCGGGGGCGGAGGCGAAGTTGAAGAGGCTGAAGAGCACGTCGTTGTACTGCACGTGCGCCATCGGCGGCAGGGTGACGAGGCGCACGACCGGGTTCCCGTTGGCATCGGTGAAGGGCTCGCCGTTGCCCTGGACCGGCGAGACCGCCAGGGTAATTGTCGTCAGCGGATCGGAGGCGTTGAGGATCCCGAGGTTGTAGCGAAATTCCTCGTCGGCTGCGGCACCGGCGAGTAGCTGGAAGCTGAAGTCTCGCTCGTCGTTCACCGCCGACGGGTCGGCGAGGTTGTACCATGGCACCCCGGGCATGGTCTGGCCGTAGGTCCCGGTCCGCTGCACGAACTCGCCCTCGTTCTCGGAGTCCTCGAGGAAGAAGGTCATCGGCGTGAAGACGCGGGAGTTGACGATGACGTTGCGCGCCGTCCGGGTGCCGTCGTCCGCGAGCGTGCCCGCCTCCCAGGCGAAGACGACGATGGCGCCCGAGTTGGAGACGCCGGCCTCGTCGGCCCAGTACTCCCCGACCACGTCGCGCAGGACGACGGTGCCGCCGGGCGGGATGTCGGCGAGGTCCTCATTGAAATGGCCCCAGCCGTCGGCCTCGCGGGCGCCGAGCCAGGTGCCGCGGGTTGTGAAGCGGTTGGTGTTCGAGACGCCGCCGGTCGGGAGGTAGACCAGGGCGACGTCCACGGCCACATCGCTCTCGACGTTCGTGATGTAGACGTCGGAGCGCCAGCGGCTCGCACCCTCACCGGCGGTGTGGGCGACGCCCGGAATGTACTGCAGGTCCGACGCCAGGAACTGGGCCCCGGCCGGGCCGGCGATCGAAAATGCCGCGGCCGCCAGGGCCGCAGCGAGCGTGCTTCGCATCATTCGAACCTCCACGGTGCGCAGCCGAACGCCCGTCCGGCCGGTCACCCGCCTATCTTGACAGCATCACCCGCGATGGGCAAGACGACCCTCGCCTCGAAGCCCTGCGGCTCGAGGTTCTCGAGCTCGATGCGCCCGCCCTGGGCGGCGATGAAGCGCTCCGCGATCGCCAGGCCGAGCCCGCTGCCGCCGCGCCGCCGCGTGTAGAAGGCGGTTCGCACCCGTTCGAGCTCGTCGGGCGGGATGCCGTCGCCCCGATCGCGGACCGCGATCACCATCCATCCGTCGCGCTGCTCGGCCCGGAGCTCGATCACCCGGCGGTCCGGCGCCAGCCTGTGGACGGCCTGAACGGCGTTGAGCACCAGGTTGAGCAGCACCTGCCGCAGCTGGCCGGGGTCGCTGCGCGCCTCGCTGACCGGCAGCCCCGGGCCGAGCCGCAGATGAACGCCGTTGCGCTGGGCTTCGGCGCCCAGGAACTCGCACACGTCCTTGAGCATGCGGTCGATCCGGACCGGCTCGAGCTCGGGCTCGCCGGGCCGGGCGTAGGTCAGGAAGTCGGAGACCAGGCTCGCCAGGCGGCCGACCTCGGCCCGGGTGCTGGCGAGCGAGGCGCTGGCGGCGGCGCCGTCCCCGCCGAGGTCCTCCCCGAGGAGCTCGAGGTTGAGGTTGATGGAGTTGAGGGGATTGCGGATCTCGTGGGCCAGGTTGGCGGCGAGCGCGCCGAGGGCCGCCATCTCCTCGGCCTCGAAGCGCTGCGCCTCGAGCCGCCGCGTACGCTGGATCAGGAACCACACGAAGGCAAAGGCGAGCGCCAGGGTGGCGACGGTGAGCGCGGCGATGACCACGGTCTGGGTCAGCAGGTCGCCGCGCAGCCGCGACACCCTTTCCGCCACCTCCGCCTGGTTGACGTTGAGGACCACATTGCCGACCTCGCCCAGCGGGACGGTGATGCGGTAGGGGTTTTCGGTCTCGATCACGTTCTCGTCGGACAGGGTGCCCCGTATCTTGAGGTCCTCGGCCAGCGCTTCGGGGATCTCCTCGGTGGACTGGCTGCGCGACGAGAAGACCACCTTGCCCTCGCTGTCGGTGACCTCGATCGACTGCCAGATGCGCCGCTCCGGGTCGCCCTCGAGGGTCCGCGCCAGGACCTCGCGCCGGGTCTCGACCACGTCGAGCTCCTCGAGCTCGGCATCCGCGAGCTCGGCGGCGATGCGCTGTGCCTCCATCCGCCCGCCGGCGAGCACGTCCTCGAGGTAGCGGCGCGACAGGGAGCCCGAGATGAGGTGGCCGAAGAGGAAGATGATGCCGAGGATGAGGCCGACGAAGACCACGGTCGCCACGGCGTACTGCCGCCGCAGCGAGCCCTTCGTGCCCAAAATGCGTGCTCTTGCGGTCAATGTGGCCCGCTCCGATCCCCGTCACCGAGCCCCCCGGCCCTCCGCCGCTTCCTCCAGCGATTTGCAACTGCCGTGCCAGCGAACGACGGGAGGTCGGTCCTGGCGCCTCGCTCAAACGCCGCAGGCGGTACGGAGGTCCGACGCCCGGTGGGTGCGCTCCCAGCTGAAGTCCGGCAGGTCGCGGCCGAAGTGGCCGAAGGCTGCGGTCTGCTTGTAGATCGGGCGCAGCAGATCGAGGTACTCGATGATGCCGAGGGGAGACAGTGGGAAGACCTCGCGCACCGCGGTCGTGATCCTCTCGTCCGGAACCTGACCCGTGTTGAAGGTGTTGACCATCACCGACACCGGCTCGACAACGCCGATGGCGTAGGCCAGCTGCACCTCGGCGCGCGGGGCGAGGCCCGAGGCGACGATGTTCTTGGCCACGTGGCGCGCCATGTAGGAGGCCGAGCGGTCGACCTTCGACGGGTCCTTGCCCGAGAAGGCGCCGCCGCCGTGCGAGCCGACGCCGCCGTAGGTGTCGACGATGATCTTACGGCCGGTGAGCCCGCAGTCGCCCTGCGGGCCGCCGATGACGAAACGGCCGGTGGGGTTGATGTGGATCTTGGTGTTGTCGTCCATCAGCTCCCGCGGCAGGGTGACGTTGATGACGTGCTCGCGCACCTGCCGCCTGAGGTCGGCGGTCTCGATCTCCTCCGAGTGCTGGCAGGAGACCACCACCGCCTCGATCCGCTGCGGCTGGTCGCCGAGGTACTCGATCGAAACCTGGGCCTTGCCGTCGGGCCGCAGCCACTCGAGCTCGCCTGAGCGCCGCGCGGCGCTCAGCCGCCTGGTCAGGCCGTGGGCCATCATCAGCGGCATCGGCATCAGCTCCGGGGTCTCGTTGGTGGCGTAGCCGAACATCAGACCCTGGTCGCCGGCGCCGCCGGTGTTGACGCCCTGGGAGATGTCCGGCGACTGCGGGTCGATGGAGGAGATCACCGCACAGGTCTCGGAGTCGAAGCCGAACTTGGCGCGGGTGTAGCCGATCTCCCGGATCGTGTCCCGCACGATGGCCGGGAACTCCACATAGGTCTCGGTGGTGATCTCGCCGGCGATGAAGGCGAGCCCGGTGGTGACCAGGGTCTCGCACGCCACGCGGCCGTTGCGGTCGGCGGCGAGCACCGCGTCGAGAATGGCGTCGGAGATCTGGTCCGCGATCTTGTCGGGGTGTCCCTCGGTGACCGATTCCGAAGTGAAGACGTGTCGTCCGTTGGGTGCCATTGCGCCTCCTTGGCGAAAGACCGAGACTAGCATTCCGGTCCTGCCCCGGTCAATGATCTCTCATCCTAACGTTTAAACGTTTCAACGTTTAACGTTCGAACGTTGACTCCGTCGCAGGGAGCCTGGATGATCGCAGGGTGCGGTTCTGGAGGAACACCGGAGGGTGCAGACCGTGAGGCGGCGCTGGGACGAAGCGCAGGTGCGCGAGCTGGCGGCGCGGCTGGAGGCGTTTCGCAGAAGCTGCCGGGTGACGACGCTCGCCGAGGAGCAGGAAGCCTCCCGGTCGCCCTTCCGGCTGCTGGTCGCCTGCGTGATCTCGCTTCGCACCAAGGACGCGGT
>DATIVB010000025.1:0-2285 GCA_035466375.1 Chondromyces sp. | reverse complement strand
CGCGGTCGCGCGACGCGTGGTGGAAGCCGCCGCCGAGGTTGATCGCGGTGCACCGGCCCTGGAGGGCGAGCCGGGTGGCCTGGATGGTGCCGCCGACGGCGAGGCGCTGCAGCTCCACCAGCTGCTCCATGACGTCGTCGCGCAGCCGGCTGCCGAAGATCCTCTCGGCCGCCGCGGGGTCGACGCCGAGGCTCTCGATGTAGTCCGCATCGTGGACCCGCAGCAGACTACGCACCGCCGGCCGCCGCGGGACCGAAACCTCGCTGCGGTCGAACAGGCCCTCGTCCTCGAGAAAGGCGATGATCTTCTGCCCCCGCATCGGGTCGAGGGGCGTTCCGTCGAAGCTCGCGGTGTAGCCGTCGTGGTAGATGAAGCGGACCCGCGGCACCCGCCAGCGCCGCCGCGCCAGCCGCCACCTCCGGCGCAGCCGGCGGCCGAGCCGGACGAGGAGGTTGGGACGGTTGTTCGACGCCGTGTCGTTGTCGGCCACGGCTCGAGTATAGACGTTGCACGTTGGAACGTTGGAACGTTGGAACGTTGGAACGTCAAACGTTGAACGATTGAACGTTGGGCTCGAACGGGATCTCGTGGGAGGGTTGGCGTCGATTTCGAATTTCGAATTTCGAATTTCGAATTTTCCGCCCACCCGCCCACTTGGGTCGCGGGATCGCCCCGCGGCACGGGTCCGGATGGATGCGGGCTGTGTCCGAGATGTGGACGGGCGGAACGTCGATGCCCGCGCTCGTCCGGAATGTACGACGGGCGGACCGTCGATGCCCTTGCTCGTCCGGAATGTAGGCGGGGGCTTCAGCTGAAGCCTCCGCCTACAACGGACGGGACGTGAACGCCGTCGCTCGTCCGGATGTATGACGGGCGGGACGTCGTTGCCCTCGCTCGTCCGGATTGTAGGCGGGGGCTTCAGCCCCCGCGAGGAGCGCGACGACGGCACCCATCGCGTCCACGTTCCCCGACGCCACGATGGCGGAGGCTGAAGCCGCCTTCAACGGTCGGGGCCGTCAATGCGGTTTCACGACGGAGCGGACGGGTGTGTGGAACGTTCTAACGTTCAACGTTCGAACGTGAAACGATCCTGGCAGGCTTCAGCCCGCGAAGAGCCCACTCCTTCCGGACGGGTGGAAGGTCAGCGGCCCGCGGCGCGCGACGTCACTGCTGGGTGACGGTGTAGCCCCGCTGGCGGAGGAGGGCGACCAGGCCCTCGTCGCCGACAAGGTGGAGGGCGCCGACGACGACGAAGGCGTCGTGGCCGCCGGCGAGCAGCTCCTCGATGCGGGGCAGCCAGCGGCGGTTGCGGTCGGCGATCAGCGTACGGTGGAGCTCCGGGAAGCCGACGAACTCGCGCCCCATCAGATCGGCGATCGGACCGACCTCGCCGGCCCGCCAGTGGCGGTAGAGCTCGTCGAGAACCGGCTCCAGGCTCTCGAGGTCGGCCAGGGTGTAGCGCAGGAACGCCGCGCTCTGCTCCGGGCTGAAGCCGTTGAAGAGGCCGATCTGGAACGCCACGGTCTCGAGCGCCTCGCGCCGCTTCCCGGCTTCCTCTGCGCGGCCCGCGAAGTGGCTGTCGAGCCCGTAGGCCGGCAGGTATCCGGCCGCGCTCAGCTCGAGGGCGGCCACCGACAGCGCGGCCATCCACGGCTTCATGAACTGCAGCATCGCGGGGTCGATGCCGGCGCCGGCGGAGGCCTCCGCGAGCTCGGCCCACAGCTCCGGACCGAGCGTTGCCTCGAGGTTCTGGCCGGCCTCCAAGCTGCCGGCGGCGAGCATCTCGAAGGCGGCGCCGGTCATCTCGTCGAGGTCGACCTCGAAGACCACCACCTCGGAGGTCTCGAAGGCGCTCTCGATCGCCGCCGGCAGCGGGTAGGCCTCGGCCTTGAGGGCGTGGATCGAGCCCAGCAGATAGACCGTCCCTCCTCCGTTCTCCACCTTCCACATGAACACGGAGCCGGGCGCCTCGGATGCCACCAGCGTTCCGGCGGCGAGCAGGGCGGCAAGTGCGGCGAGTGTGAGACGACGGGTCATCGGGCCTCCAAGGAGAACCAGTGTAACGAACGAGGAGTTGGGGGCGGGAAATTTCGGATTTCGGATTTCGGATTTCGGATTTCCGCCCGCCCTCCCCATGGTCAGTTTTCAGTGTTGAGTGTTGAGTTTTGAGTTTTGAGTTCCTACCCGCCCCGTGGTCGTTGGAACGTTCGATCGTTCCACCCACCCACCCTGCCTTCCCGGCCGTCGGCCACATCCCGCTCCTGACGGGCAGTGCCGGATTTCCG
>DATIVB010000024.1:0-2274 GCA_035466375.1 Chondromyces sp. | reverse complement strand
TGCTGATCGTCAACACCGCCTCGAAGTGCGGCTACACTCCGCAGTACGCGAGCCTGCAGAAGCTGCACGAGACCTACGGCGAGCGCGGCCTGGTGGTCCTCGGATTTCCCAGCAACGACTTCGGCAACCAGGAGCCCGGCACGGCGGAGGAGATCGGCGCCTTCTGCCGCCTCAACTACGGCGTGAGCTTCCCGATGATGGCCAAGGTGCACACCAAGGGGCCCGAGCAGGCGCCGCTCTACCGCACCCTCACCGCCGAGACGGGGGAGAGCCTCCGCGGGGAGGTGCGCTGGAATTTCACCAAGTTCCTCATCGACGCCGAGGGCCGGGTCGTGGCCCGCTTCGAGCCCGCCGTCGATCCGATGGATCCCCAGCTGACCTCGGCTGTCGAGAAGTTGTTGCCTTCGAGCTAGCCGGCCTCGGGTCTGAACTCGGACGTGTCGAACCAGTAGCCGGCGCCGGAGACCAGGTCCATCTCCGCCTGGACGATGGCGACGTGGCCTTCCTCGATCTCGAGGAATCGTTCGAAGAGGCGTCGGCCGTCGGCGTCCAAGGTGGCGACCATCTTCCGGTAGAAGTCACTGGTCTCGCGTTCGGCGGCGAGGGCCTTGGCCAGGCTGTCGAGCTCGGCGCCTCCGCCAGAGGGGCTGCCGCCCGCCAGGGTTCTGCGGAGGCGGGCCGTCGCGGACTCGATCGCGTCCCGCGGCGCGAGCTCGGTGCCGATGTCGAAGATGTTGATGACGCCGCTGGACCGCCACTCCTCGAGTCGGTCACGCAGGTACCGGATGTGCCCCATCTCCTCGTCGCGGAGGGTCGAAAACACTCGCCGAGCGACCGCGTGCTCGGCGTTGGCGGCGGCTTCGGCATAGGCCGCATGGACGCGGGTCTCGTACTTGATGGCGGTGGTGATGGCCTGTTCCAGATTCACACTGCCCTCCGGAGCCGTCTGGATCGCCGGAAATCATGCATCAGCAACGCGACCAGGTCACCTCATCGCCACGCGAGGCAGAGCACGTGGTAGGCGTTGAGCCCGCAGGTCGCCTCGCTGGTGTCGATCCACAAGCTCGAGGTCTGCTGGGTACTGCCGTAGCGGCCGTCGAAGAGGGTCGATCCGTCCGTCCAACCGCTGCAGGTGTACGGCGTCACCGCTCCGTCCGAGAAGCTGCCCGAGTACCAGAAGTTGGTGACGGCCTGGGCCCCGGCATCGAGCAGCGACTGGTCGATGGAGCCGTCGAGCAGGTCGGCCCAGTCGTCGGCGATGACGTTCCAGTTGGGCCCGGTCACCGGGCGGTCGGTGGGCACGCCGTACAGCGCCGGGAAATCGCGGATTTCGTCGCCGGCCGAGAACGAGAGGAAGGCCCGGGTGGTGGCCGATACGGGGATTCCGGCGGTCGTCAATGCCGCCTGACCGCACAGGACATCGGCGCCCGAGCGCCCGCCGATCGGGCCCGAGATGCCGCCGCCGTCGAACAGCACGAGGCGGGTCGGCGGCGCAGGCGTCGTCAGGCTCCAGGCCGTGGTGTCGGCCGACTCGAAACCGTTTTCGAAGACCTCCAGAGTCGGCGGAGGCGAGGACATGATGATGGTATCGAGCCAGGCGATGGAATTGTCGAAGTTGTAGAAGTGGAGCCGGTTCAAGGTGTTCGTCGTCGATGAGATGAACGGAACATTGTACTGGCGCGCCACTCCGTCGATGAAGATGTCGAGGTTGCGGCCGACCCAATCGAGGTTGAGATCGACCCTGTACCACTGGTTCGCGACGTAAGCCGAGAGCTCGTACTCCGCGCCGGGACTGAAGAGCACGAATCGTCCGTTGTTGAGAGCGGCGAGAACGAAGACACCGATGTTCGAAGCGATGTTGTCATCGCCAAAGGCAACATACGTGTCGGTCAGGTTCGTTGATCCCGAGCGGACCCAGAAGCTGATGCCCGTCGCTTGAAAGCTCCCGAGATCGAACCAGGGGCCGGCGAAGTGTGCACATGCACCGTCGATGCGCAGGCTCCGCGACGAGCCGTCGGCACCGGTGAGCCCGGTGTTGACGGCGCTGCAAGCACCGGTGGGCGCCGCCCAGCCGACGAGATTACCGTCCTCGAAGTCGTCGATGAGGGCGATCGCCTTGGGGGCGGCATCGTCTTCCGCCAGACACGGAACCGAGAGGAGGAGCATTCCGAGGACAACCGTCAATGCTGTGGCAAGGCGCGCTCGTGTCATGATCGCCGTCCTTTCTCGACTCTGATTTTGGATCGGTCTTCAGTAAGACAATATAGACCACGA
>DATIVB010000023.1:0-5664 GCA_035466375.1 Chondromyces sp. | reverse complement strand
CTCGGGGTAGAACAGCGAGAAACGGGTCAGGTTGACCTGCACGTCGTCCGCCTCCACCTGTGAGAAGTCGGTGTTGAAGGTCGCGTTCATGGTCAGGTCGGTGGTGAGCGAGTACTTGAGGTCGAGCCCGGCCTCGGTGATCGAGTCGTCGAGCTCGTCGCCGCCGCCGCGCGGCTCCTCGCGCGTCGCACCGGCGAGGCCGTACGGGATCAGCTGCAGGTTGCGTTGCCGCGACCCGAGCTCGAGGCCGCTCAGCCGCCCGGCGAAGTTGAGGCTCGAGATGTCGTACGGCGGCGGCGGCGGCGCGAGGTAGCTCTCCTCCTGGAGCCGCCGCACCACGCGCTTGACGTTGACGCCCCAGGTCTGCTCGATCCCGGAGTCGTAGTGCAGCACCCGCAGCGGGATCCGGAGCTCGGCCTGCCAGCCCGTCTCGGTGATCCGCGCGCGGGCCTCCCACACCTCGTTCCAGTTCCACGTGTAGCGCTGGTAGCCGTTGATCAGGCCTTCTTCCTTGGCTCCGAGGGGGTTGACCACGAACACGGTGCCGCGGATCTCGTCGCGGTAGGTGTCGAAGACGATTTCGACGTGGTCGTCGGTCCAGGGCTCGTCGCGGTGCCGCAGCTTGTGGGCGCGGATCAGGTCCGGGGCGCTGTCGTCGCTGCGCACCGCGACGTACACGTTGTGCTCGTCGAACAGGAAGGCGACCCGGGTCGGCTCCCGCGGCGGCGCGCCGAAGTCCGGCACGCTCTGCCGGAACTCCCCGAACCACGTCGCGGTCTGCCACGCTGCATCGTCGAGCTCGCCGTCGATCCGCGGCGCCTCCGCGCCGGGAATCCGGACCGCCTGGACCACGGGGGCATCCGCCGAGGCCGCGCCGGCGGCAAGCACCAGCAGCGCCAGCGCCGCGGCGACGGCGCCGTACAAGCTCGGATCTCCACGCAGGGCTGTCACACGGCTGTTCCGGGGCGGGTCTCACACATCGCCGGACGTTGTACCACAGCCGGACACCGTCGACTTCCGAGGCGTCTGCGCTGCCGCTGCTCCTGCCCCTGACACCGTGTGAACCCGCAACGCCGCAGGTCCCGTGGGCGGGCGGAAATCCGAAATCCGAAATCCGAAATTGACACCTGTCCATCCCACGGATCTCCAGATGAGCCGAACGCCTTTGCCCTGAACGACGGATGTCACTTCTCCCCTCAGGCTGCGCTCTTCCGCACAGACCCGCTGTCGTGCATAATCACCGGGCACGAGTCCCGGACACTGCTGGAGGTGGATGATGACGAGACGATCCGTCGCGGGAACCGCATGCTCGATCCTCATGATCGTGGGCCCCGCCGTGAACGCCGCACACGCTGCATCGACCTGCGGACCCGATGGGGAGCAGGCGAGCGGCTCGATCTACCGCATCTGCATGCCGGCGCCCGAGGAGTACAACAACCGCCTCGTGATCTGGGCGCACGGCTTCCAGGACGCGGGCACGCCGGTCGGCATTCCCGAGGACCAGCTCGGCTTCGCCGACGTGTCGCTGCCCGAGCTGATCAACGACCTCGGCTTCGGGTTCGCCACCAACAGCTACAGCAAGACCGGCCTCGCGGTCCGTCCCGGCATGGAGGACATTCTCGACCTGGTGGCGATCTACGCCCGCGAACAGGGCGCCCCCGAGAAGGTCTACCTCGTCGGCGCCTCGGAGGGGGGCATCATCACCACCCTGCTCGTCGAAGGACACCCGCACGTTTTCGACGCCGGAGTCGCAGCCTGCGGCCCGATCGGCGACTTCAGCTACCAGCTGCGCTACTTCGGGGACGCCAGGGCGACCTTCCAGTACTTCTTCCCGGACCTCATCCCCGGCGAGCCCTTCGATCCCGCCCCCGAGCTCGCGGCGAGCTGGGGCGAGCACTTCGACGCGGTGGTCCGCCCGGCCCTCGCCGACCCCGCCAATGCGAGCGCTCTCGCCGAGTGGGTGCGGGTCGCGCGCCTGCCCTTCGACCCCGACAACTGGCAGGAAACCGTCGAGCAGTCCGCCCACGACGTCCTGCGCTACGCGGTCGTCAACCTGCGCGACGCCGCCGAGACCCTCGGCGGGTTCCCGTTCGGCAACTACGGCCGCTGGTACCGCGGCTCGTCCAACGACCTCCGCCTCAACATCTTCGTGCCGCGGGTCGCGGCCGACCAGGCCGCGCTCGACGAGATCGCCGACCACTACACGACCAGCGGTGCTCTCGAGGTGCCGCTGATGACGATCCACAACCGCGCCGACCAGCAGGTGCCGTACCTCCACGAGACGCTCTACACCTTCAAGAACCTCACCGCCGGTTCCTTCCTCAGCAAGCGCCTGAACTTTCCGATCGACCGCTACGGCCACTGCAACTTCACCGAGGACGAGGCGATCTTCGCCTTCGCCATGATGCTCGTCTACGCCGGCGATGCCGGCCTGCTGCCCGCCTTCGCGGACCTGTTGTCGGCACCCAAGATGACCAGGCTCGAGGAGGCCGCCGCCGAGCTGAGCACCCGACAGCCGGGAGCGCCCGCCATCCGCTGACGACGTCCGGGGGGCGATTCCGCAGCGACACCCGGGGGCCGCCGCGGGCCCGTCGACGGAAGGGCTGAGGGGCCGCTCGTGTTCACGACAATGAGGGAGGATCATGTCTCAGAACAGCCCACGCCCGCGGGTCGTCATCATCGGGGCAGGATTCGCCGGTCTCAACGCGGCCAAGGAGCTCGCCGGCGCGCCGGTGGATGTGACCGTGATCGACCGCCGCAACCACCACCTCTTCCAGCCTCTCCTCTACCAGGTCGCGACGGCGGCCCTCGCCGTGCCCGACATCGCGGCGCCGATCCGCAAGGTCCTGCGGAAGCAGCGCAACGCGCGGGTGCTGATGGCGCTGGCCCGCGGCATCGACGCGGCGCGCAGACGGGTGGTGCTGGATCACGGCGAGATCTCCTACGACGCCCTCATCGTGGCCGGCGGCGTTCGCGACAGCTACTTCGGCAACGACGCCTGGGCGCGACACGCGCCGGGGCTCAAGACGGTGGGCGATGCCATCAGCATCCGCCGCCGCATCCTCCTCGCCTTCGAGACGGCCGAACGGGAGGGCGACGAGACGCGGCGGCGCGAGCTCCTGACCTTCGCGGTGGTGGGTGCGGGTCCCACCGGCGTCGAGCTCGCCGGCGCGCTCAGCGAGATCGCCCGCCGCACCATGCTGCGCGACTTCCGGAGCATCGATCCGGCGGAGGCGCGGGTGCTGCTCCTGGAGGCCACCGACCGCGTGCTGCCGCCGTTCGACGACAGCATCTCCGTCAGTGCCAGAAAGCAGCTCGAAGAGCTCGGCGTGGAGGTCCGCACCGGCGCCAAGGTGCAGGACATCGGCGACGGGGTGGTCACCCTCGAGGGCGGCGACACCATCCGCGCCGCCACGATCCTGTGGGGGGCCGGCGTCAGGACCGTGCCGCTGGCGGGGTCGCTCGACGCCGAGCAGGACCGCATCGGGCGCATCCTGGTGGAGGACGATCTCAGCGTTCCCGGGCACCCCGAGATCTTCGTGGCCGGCGACATGGCCGCCGTGAAGTGGGGCGACGGCTTCGTGCCCGGCATGGCCCCCGCAGCGATCCAGATGGGCGTCCACGCCGCCCGCAACGCGCTCCGCCGTCTCGAGGACGAGCCCACCGAGCGCTTCGAGTACTCCGACCGCGGCATGCTGGCCACCATCGGCCGCTCCCGGGCGGTGGCGGAGATCGGCCGACTCAAGTTCGGCGGTTTCG
The DNA here is from genome assembly GCA_035466375.1 of Chondromyces sp. Classification (GTDB taxonomy): domain Bacteria; phylum Acidobacteriota; class Thermoanaerobaculia; order Thermoanaerobaculales; family Sulfomarinibacteraceae; genus Sulfomarinibacter. The sequence continues at coordinate 1,905 of DATIVB010000023.1, read as the reverse complement.
CCGCGTGGTGGCTGTGGCTGGTGGTGCACATCTACTTCCTCATCGGATTCCGGAACCGCATCGCGGTCCTGATGAACTGGGCACTCGCCTATCTGACCTACCAGCGCAGCTCCCGCATCATCATGGAGGATCCCCAGTACGAGGAGACGAACGACGAAGCACCGGACCGCAGCACGGGCCGCACACCCTCGCCGTCGCAGGCCGCAGGGGAGCTGACCACGACCCGCCATTGACATGACCCCCGCCGTCGGTGAGGATCGTCGGGCCGGGGGGGGCCATGAGCGAACGGTACCGTGCCGACGTCGTGATCGCGGGGGGCGGGCTGGCGGGCCTGGTGACCGCCCACGAGCTGCTCGACCACGGGCTGCGCGTGCTGCTGCTGGACCGCGACTCGGAGGACCGGCTGGGCGGGCTCGCCAAGCTCTCCTTCGGCGGCGTGATGTTCGTCGACACGCCGCACCAGCGCAAGCTGGGCATCCGCGACACGCCCGAGCTCGCGTGGGCGGACTGGCAGAGCTTCGCCGGCTTCGGCGACGACGATGACTGGCCCCGCCGCTGGGCGCGGGCCTACGTGGAGCGCTCGACGGAGCTGGTCTTCGACTGGCTCAGCGCCCGCGGCGTCCGCTTCCTGCCGCTGGTCAACTGGGCCGAGCGCGGTCTGTTCCGACCCGGCAACTCGGTCCCTCGCTGGCACATCGCCTGGGGGACGGGCTTCGCCATCGTGGAGGCGGTGGTGGCGACCCTGGAGGGCCACCCGCACCGCGATCGGCTCGAGATCCGCTGCGGGCAGCGCGTCGAGCGCCTGTTGGTGGAGGCCGGGCGTGTCGTGGGCTGCGCGGGCACCGCGGAAGGCGACGGCGAGGACTTCGAGGCCCGCGCCGAGCACGTCGTGCTCGCCTCCGGCGGGATCTGCGGCGGCGACCTGAGCAAGGTGAAGGCCAACTGGTACGCGCCGTGGGGCGAGCCCCCGGCGACCCTGCTCAACGGCTCGCACCGCTACGCCGACGGCCTCCTGCACGACGAGGCGGCGGCGCACGGCGCCGCCCTCACCCACCTCGACAAGCAGTGGCACTACGCCGCCGGCGTCCAACGGCGAAACCCCGAGTCACCGCTGGAAGGTATCAGCCTGGTGCCGCCGCGCTCGGCCCTGTGGCTCGATGCCCGCGGGCGGCGCTTCGGGCCGGTGCCCCTGATGGGCTACAGCGACACGCGCTTCCTGGTGGAGCAGATCTGCCGTACGAAGGAGCAATACTCGTGGCAGGTCCTCAACTGGAAGATCGCCATCAAGGAGCTCGCGGTCTCGGGCTGCGACTACATGACCGCCTTCCGCTACAAGCGCAAGCTGCAGCTGGTGAAAGAGCTGATCTTCGGCAACGCGACCCTGGTCCGGCGCCTGATCGACGACAGCGAGGACTTCGTGGTGGCCGGTTCGCTGCCCGAACTGATGGAGAGAATGGACGCCCTGTCGCTCGCAGGCGCCGTCGTCGACCGCGAGGGCATGGCCGCCGACATCGCGGCCTACGATGCCCAGATCGACCGCGGACCGCGCTACTTCAACGACGACCAGCTGCGCCGGATTGCCAACTTCCGAAGCTACAAGGGCGACCGGCTGCGCACCTGCGCTTTTCAGAAGATCGACGACCCGAAGGCCCGGCCATTGATCGCGATCCGCGAGCACATCCTGAGCCGCAAGAGCCTGGGAGGGCTGCAGACCGACCTCTCGAGCCGGGTGCTCGAGAGCTCCGGCGCGCCGATCCCCGGTCTCTACGCGGTCGGCGAGACCGCCGGCTTCGGCGGCGGCGGCATCCACGGCAAGGGCTCCCTCGAGGGCACCTTCCTCGGCTCCTGCGTGCTCAACGGCCGCCTCGCCGCGCGCGCCATCGCCGGCGGCGAGGGGTAGCGCCA
>DATIVB010000022.1:0-8307 GCA_035466375.1 Chondromyces sp. | reverse complement strand
CGACCACCAGGAAGCCGGCCTGCAGCAGCGCCGCCATCGCGGCCGGGGCCCCGAGGTACAGCACCGCGCGGTCGATCGATCCCGAGACCATCAGGGCGCGGTAGCGGAGAACCTCAGTCACGGCGCAGGAGCTTAGCAGGCGCCCCAACGAGTGTTGAGTTATGAGTTATGAGTTTTGAGTTCCCCTCCCCCCCACCCAGGCTTCGAGGGAGGGTGGGCGGCAACTCAAAACTCAAAACTGAGAACTCAAAACTAACCCTTGGCGACCTTCTCCACCGTTTCCTCGAAGTGGATGCCGAGGCGTTGCAGCTCCGCCAGCGCCGGCTCGTAGAACGCCTTCATCACCGGCACGATGACGCCCGGCTGTGTGAAGCGACCCTCCAGGATGAAACGGACGCCGACCGCGGCCGGCAGGCCGACGGTGCGGTTCATCGACGAGTCGCCGCCGGGGATGCCGAAGTCGATCATGGTCGAGGTGATGTGCTCAGTGCGGTCGGCGAACTCCGCCACGAAGGTGTGCTGCAGGACCAGCATGTCGCGCTCGCCCTCCGCGTAGGACATCTTCTCGAGCATGCGCGCGGTGAGGATGTCCACCGGCGCCGCCGGGCCGGGCAGCGGATCGTTCCCGAGCAGGCCCAGCCACTCCATGCCGGCGAGCTCGGGTCCTTCGGCGTCGATGTCGAGACGGCGCGCCAGCTTCCCCTTGAGACCGTCGGTACCGTCGACCCCGGCCAGCAGCGCGGTCAGGTCGGCGTACGTCTTGCCCCCGAGACCCTCGATGGCGTCGGTCCGCAGCCAGCCGATCCGGGCCGCCTGCTTCTGGATCGCGCACCAGTGCGGGAAGCGCAGGGTGCCGCGGAACATCATGTCGCGGGGATCGATGCCGTAGACCTTGGTGTAGGGCATGGAGTCGCGGTTGGCGTAACCCTGGAGCTCGGTCGGCACGCCGTCGATCACGACCTCGACCGGCCATACGTGGTCGAAGAGCTCCGGCCCCGGAACGTCGAGGACCTTGCCTTCGCGGCGGTAGCGCGAGGCGTTGAGCCCCGCCAGCAGGACCCCGCGCGGGCTCCACGAGAACTTGTAACCGTAGGGATTGTCGTTGGCTTCGGGGGCCGGCAGGCCGCCGCAGTAGGACTGGAACGTGGTGATCTCACCGCCCTCGGCGTGGACCCGGTCGATGACCTGCATCGCCGTCATGTGGTCGATGCCGGGGTCGACGCCGAGCTCGTTGAGGAGGATGATCCCCTTCTCCCTGGCCTCGGCGTCGAGCGCCTGCATCTCGTCCTTGACGTACGAGGTGGTGACCATGTGCTTGCCGGTGTTCAGGCACGCCCGCGCCACCTGCGGGTGGAACTGCCACGGCAGCAGACTCACCGCCACGTCGTGGTCGGCGACGATGGTCTCGAGCCGCTCCGGCTCGACGGTGATGTCGAAGGCCAACGGCGTGCCATTGGGATGACCGGCGAGGATCTCCTCCGCCTTGCGGACCGTGCGGCTTGCCACAGTGACCGCAAAACCGTGCTCCAGAAGGTAGTGAACATGCGCCCGGACCACCAGCCCGGCCCCGAAAACCACCACTCTTTTCATGCTCGTGCTCCTTTTGGCCCGCGATTCCGGGCCGCTGTTCTGAAAATCTAAAGCTGTCGCGACAATCCCGCGACCGGCCGCCGCTCAGCTTCCGGCAGTCGCCACCATCACCGCCTTGATGGTGTGGAGGCGATTCTCGGCCTGGTCGAAAACGCGCGACTGCGGCCCTTCGAAGACCTCGTCCTCGACCTCCTGGATGTCCGGGTACTGGCGCGCCATTTCGGTGTCGAGGTTGTGGAAGCTCGGCAGGCAGTGCAGGAAGATGGTCTCGGGCTTACCGGTGAGCTCCATCATCCTCCGCGTGATCTTGTAGGGCCCGAGCACCGCGATGCGCTCCGCGATCAGGCTCTCCTCCCCCATCGAGGCCCAGACGTCGGCATAGATCGCGTCGGCGCCGGCCACCCCGTCCTCGATCGAAGAAGTCACCTCGAGCGAGGCTCCGGTGGTCGCCGCGATTTCCCGCACCGCGGCGACCAGGTCGGCCTCGGGGTGCAGCGACTCCGGCGCGACGATGCGGCAGTGCATGCCGAGCTTGGCGCAGCCGACCATCAGCGAGTTGGCGACGTTGTTGCGCCCGTCGCCCACGTAGGCCAGGGTGCGGCCTTCGAGACCGCCGAACTCCTCCTCGATGGTCAGAACGTCGGCCAGGACCTGGGTCGGGTGCCACTGATCCGTGAGGCCGTTCCACACCGGCACGCCCGAGTACTTCGCCAGCGTCTCCACGGTCTCCTGGGAGAAGCCGCGGAACTCGATCCCGTCGAACATCCGGCCGAGCACCCGCGCCGTGTCGGCGACGGTCTCCTTCTTGCCGAACTGGATATCGGATTTTCCGAGGTACTCCGGATGGGCGCCCTCGTCGATGCAGGCGACGGTGAAAGCGCAGCGGGTGCGGGTCGAGGGTTTTTCGAACAGGAGCGCGATCGAGAGCCCTTCGAGCGACCGTCCCCGCTCGCCGGCCTTCTTCTTCGCCTTGAGCTCCGCCGACAGCCGAAGCAGCCCGCGGATCTCCGCCGGCGTGAAATCGAGCAGTTTGAGGAACGATCGCCCCTTGAGATCTCCCGTCATCGATGCCTCCGAGAAGGGTTTCGCGCCGGCCGTCGCGAAGCAGCTCACAGCGCCGCGGCATCCTACTCCGAGCGGAGCATTTTGCCAAGCTGCGGCGTGTTTTTGTCGATCCTGCGGCATTTCTGCGACCCCGCCATCCGCCAGCTGTCGAGAGAAAACGTCGCCCGACGGTCCGGCGGACCGCAATCCTTCTCGGAATAAACCTGCCCACGCAACGACTGCACCATCAAAGAACTGCCGCGCCTGCAAGCCTACGACGTCGGCGCAGGCGCTCGGTAATCTTCGAGGTCACCACTGCAAACCTCGTAACAACATAGGTTTCCGGAGAGGACAACAGCGACATGATGAACGGCACCGAGATTGCTGAGAGCTCGGCAGGCACCGACGTCCGGGCGGCGACCGAGGCGCTGACCGAGCTCATCTGGAAGAAGGAACGGCGCGAGATCGCCCGATTTCTCGACTCACTGGCGCCGCCCGATCTCCCGATCGTGGTATCACGCCTGGACGACGGCGACCGCTCGGAAATGCTGGAGGTTCTCGACCCCGACCACGCGGCCGGGCTGATCCTCGAGATGCGCGAGCTGTCGCCGCACGAGATGCTGGCGCAGATCTCTCCCGACGCGGCCGCCGCGATCCTGCACATCCTCCCGAGCGACGTCAAGACAGACCTCGTGGCGGCGCTCAAACCGCGCACGGCGGAGCGGATCCTCGAACGTCTCCCGCAGCGCGAGCGCATCGACGTGCGCACCATGGCGGGTTACGAGCCGGACGTGGCCGGCGGGCTCACGGCCACCGAGGTCCTGTCCTATCCCGAGTCGGCGACAGTCCGGCACGTGGTCGACGACCTGCGCGACAACGCGTCCGTCTACACCAACTACGACATCCAGTACATCTACGTGACCACCGACGACGAGAAGCTGGTCGGAGTGCTGAAGATCCGCGACCTCCTCCTGTCGGACGCCGACACCGTCCTGCGCAATCTGATCGTCGAGGACCCCGTGACTGTCGACCACCTGACACCGCTGGACGATCTGCGCGACGTCTTCGACCGCCACCGGTACCTGGGCCTGCCCGTGGTCGCCGACGGCAGGCTGCTCGGCGTCGTCCGCCGCTCTGCGGTCGAGGAAGCGGCCGCCCGGCGCACGGCACGCCAGTTCCGACTCGTGCAGGGCATCATCGGCGGCGAGGAGCTGCGGACCCTGCCCGTCACCGTTCGCTCGGGCCGCCGGCTGGCCTGGTTGAGCGCCAACATCGTCCTCAACGTCATCGCGGCCAGCGTCATCGTGCTCTTCGAAGACACCCTGACGCAGCTCATCGCACTGGCGGCGTTCCTGCCCATCATCTCGGATATGAGCGGGTGCTCGGGCAGTCAGGCGGTGGCAGTCAGCATGCGTGAGCTCTCGCTGGGCGTCGTGCAGACGCGCGAGGTGTTCCGGGTGTGGCTCAAGGAGATCAGCGTCGGATTGCTCAACGGCGCGGCACTGGGGGTCCTGCTCGGCGTCGTGGCCTGGCTGTGGCGCGGCAACGCCGTCCTCGGCGTCGTCGTCGGCGCCGCCCTCGCCATCAACACCCTGGTTGCCGTGTCCATCGGCGGCACCGTCCCGCTTCTCCTCAAAGGCCTCGGGGTGGATCCGGCGTTGGCCTCGGGGCCGATCCTCACGACCATCACCGACATCTGCGGCTTCTTCCTGGCGCTCGGTTTCGCGGCCCTGGCGCTGTCGTCCGGGCACCTCTGAACGCGCGTTGACGGCCGGCCGGCGATGCTCATCGTCCAGCTGCTGCCGGCCGAAACGGTGGGCCGCTGGCTCGGCGGCGGGGCCGGCGCCGCTTTCTCTTGCTCGGTTGCCGCGCAGCCCCTGTGGCTGTAAGTGGTGGTGGCCGGGATCTTCGTCTACTACCTGATCGCGACCCTGCTCCCCATCGACGTCCTCATCGGCCGCCTCGACCCCTTCCTGGCCCTGGCACTGCTGGTCATGGTGAGCGGGCTCGCGTACTCGGTGCTGACGGGGCGGCTTCCGGTGCCCGCGTTCACGCTCGCCGACCTGCACCCCGCCCCGGCCCCCGCCTGGCCGATCACCCCGGGCGACGCTGCGTTCCGGGTCGACCACCTGATCGTCGCCGATTACATGGTTCCTGGCGGCGCGGCCGCGGCTCGCCGTCGCCGGGGACGCCGACCGGATCGAAGCCCGGGCGAGCGGCGCCGAGCGGGCGAGCGACACCCTCGCATGCTGAGCCCGGAGCATGGCCCGACCGTCGTTCTTGCGCTGTCTCCCGCCACGTGCTCCGGTGCACAGCCCGAATTCAGGCCGGCATACGACCTGGATGTGAGACGGCCTGAATTTGAATCGAGTAGAATCGCGCCTCGAGTTCGGAGGAGCCCGATGCCCCTGCAGTCGATCAAGAAGCGTGCCGCCGAGGCGCTCGCGGCCGCCCTCGAGGCCGCGTTCGACCATTGCCCGGACGAGGTGGTGCTCGAGGTGCCGCCGCGGCGCGAGCTCGGCGACCTGGCGTGGCCGGGCGCGCTGCCGCTGGCCAAGGTCCTCAGGCGCGCACCGCGGCAGATCGCGGAGGCGGTCGCCGCCGGCGCGGACTGGCCCGAGGACGTGGCGCGGGTGGAGGTCGCCGGCCCCGGCTTCCTCAACCTGTACCTGCACCGCGACCGGGTCCTGAGAAGCCTCCTCACCGGCGCCGCCGAGGCCGTCGAGCCCGTGGCCCAGAAGACCATCGTCGAGCACACGAACATCAATCCCAACAAGGCCGCCCACATCGGCCACCTCAGAAACGCCGTGCTCGGCGACGTGCTGGTTCGCTGTCTGCGGCACCTCGCGTCCGAGGTCGAGGTCCAGAACTACATCGACGACACCGGCGTCCAGGTGGCCGACGTCGTGGTCGGGATGCTGTTTCTGCCCGAGACCGAGCTCGCCGAGAGCCTGGGCGTCGAGCCCTGCCGCCGCGACGAGCTCGTGGAACGGGTCATGGAGCGGGCGCCGATCGCCGAGGTACCGCCCGCCTCGACGACCGATTTCGACGACCTGTGCTGGAACATCTACCCCCGGGTCACCAACCGGTACGCCGACGATCCGGCGTTCGCGGCCCACCGCGCCGAGATCCTGCACCACATCGAGGCGGGCGCCGGCGGGCTCGATCTCGACCTGGCGCTGCAGCTGCTGCGCGCCTCGGTGATCGGCGGCGAGCCCTACCACGGCGGTGCGGTGGCCCGGATCGCGGCGGCGGTCGCCGAGGGCAACGTGCGCTGCCACCTCGCCACCATGGCCCGCCTCGGCGTGCCCTACGACCTGCTGCCGCACGAGTCGGACATCCTCGCGCTCGGCTTCTGGGACCGCGCGTTCGAGCTCCTGCGGGCGAGCGGCGCCGTCCGCCTCGAGGCGGAGGGCAAGAATGCCGGCTGTTGGGTCATGTCGCTCGCCGCCAGCCCCGAGTTCGCGGACATGGACGACCCGGACAAGATCCTGGTGCGGTCGAACGGCACCATCACCTACACCGCCAAGGACATCGCCTATCAGCTCTGGAAGCTCGGTCTTCTGCACGACGCCGACGGCAGCCGCCACGACTTCGGATACCGTGCCTTCGCCGCCTGGGAGCGTGCGGCGCCCGCCGAGCCGGTGCGCTACGGCGGCGGCAGCGAGGTGCTGGTCCGCACCACACTCGATCGCGGCGCCGCGGTTTCCGGCCGGATCTTCGGCAGCGCCGACCGGGTCTTCAACGTCATCGACGTCCGCCAGTCGTACCCGCAGAAGGTCGTCCGCGAGGCGGTGCGGGTGCTCGGCCACCCCGAGGCCGCCGATGCCTCGGTCCACTTCGCGTACGAGATGGTCGCCCTGACGCCGGCCGCGGTGCGGGTCATCGAGGAGCGCACCGGGACCTCCTTCGGCCTCGACGCCGCGGAGATGGCCAAGGCCTACGTGGAGATGTCGGGGCGGCGCGGGATCGGCGTCAAGGCCGACGAGTTCCTCGACGTGCTCGAAAGCGCCGCCGAGGACGCCGTCGTCAGCCGGCTCGCCGGCGGCGGCGCGCCCGCCGACGTCGCGGGCCGGGCGCGGGCGATCGCGGTCGGCGCCCTGCGCTACCTGATGGCCCGCCAGTCCCGCAACCGGGTGCTGGCCTTCGATTTCGACGAGGCCCTCGCCTTCGAGGGCGACACCGGACCCTACCTCCAGTACTCGGCGGTGCGGGCGCAGAAGATCTTCGCCAAGCTCACCGAGCGGCGCGGCGAGGGACGCCTGAGCCCGGCGGAAGCGGCAGACCTGGAGGGGGTCGAGATCGATGACGGGCTCTGGGAGCTGGTGCTGCAGTGTGCCCGGCGTCGCGAGATCGTGGCGCAGGCGGTCGCCGCCCTGGAGTTCTCGCTCCTCGCCCAGCACGCCCACGAGCTCGCCCAGCTCTTCCACCGGCTCTACCACGGCCACCCGGTGGTGCCGGAGGAGGACACCGCCACCCGCCGCCTGCGGCGCGGGGTCTTCACGGTCTTCGCCGACGAGATGGAGATCATCCTGCAGGAGCTGCTGGGCATCCCGGTGCCGGAGGAGATGTGAGCAATGAGGAATGAGGAATTAGGAATGAGGAATTATGAATGAGGAATGCCACCCAACCACCCTCACCGTTCTCCGAGGGGTCGGGCGGGAATTCCTCATTCCTAACTCCTAATTCCTAATTTCACGGGGAGAGTGATGTCAGACCAGAAACGGCTCGAACGGTACGAGCGGATCGCGGGGCAGCTCGCGGAGCTGCTGGCGAAGTGCGACGACCGCACGGCGCACTGCGCCACCGCCGCCGCCCTGCTCCACCACAAGGTGCCCGGCGTGTCGTGGACGGGCTTCTATTTTCTCAAGGGCGGCGAGCTGGTGGTGGATGCCTACCAGGGCCCGGTGGCCTGCCAGGTGCTGGAGCGCCACGTGGGGGTGTGCTGGGCTGCCATCGACAACGACGCCACTCAGGTCGTCGACGACGTGCACGCCTTCCCAGGCCACATCCCCTGCGACGAGCGGAGCCGCTCCGAGGTCGTGGTCCCGATCCACGACGCCTCCGGGGCGGTCATCGGCGTGCTCGACGTCGACTCGCACCGCACGGCGCATTTCGACGCGGTCGACGCCGAAGGCTACGAACGGATCGTCCGGCTCATCGAAGACCGCTGGAACAGCTGAACGAAAGGAAACGTCGTGGCAACCACACACCTCAAGGGAAACACCGTCACCACCCACGGCGAGCTGCCCGCCGTCGGCGCCGCGGCGCCCGCCTTCCGGCTCACGGGAGGCGATCTCGCGGACCTCGGCCTCGAGGCCTTCGCAGGCAGGCGCAAGGTGCTCAACATCGTTCCCAGCCTGGACACCGCCGTGTGCGCAGCCTCGGCGAGGTACTTCAACCAGGCGGCGGCAGCGCTCGACGACACGGTGGTGCTGGTGATCTCGGCCGACCTTCCTTTCGCGCAGGGGCGGTTCTGCACCACCGAGGGCCTCGACAACGTGGTGCCGCTTTCGATGATGCGCGACCGCAGCTTCGCCCGCGACTACGGCGTGCTGCTGGTCGACGGACCGCTCGCGGGCATCTGCGCGCGCGCGGTGGTCGTGATCGACGAGAACGACGTCGTGCGCTACACCCAGCTCGTGGACGAGATCACCACCGAGCCCGACTACG
>DATIVB010000021.1:0-6908 GCA_035466375.1 Chondromyces sp. | reverse complement strand
TTGATCAAGATCACCGCATCCGACGATCAGGCGGGCGACGAGTTCGGGACTTCGGTGGCGATCAGCGCCGACACTCTTGTTGTCGGCGTCGGTGGGTATGCCGGAGAAGAAGCGTACGTCTTCGACCGGGATTCCGGAGGCAGCGGCGTTTGGGGGCAGGTTGCCAAGCTCACCGCATCTGATGGCGGAGCGAACGACGATTTCGGATACTCCGTGGCAATGGACCGCGACACCGTTGTCGTCGGTGCCGCCTATGCCGGCTTCTCAGGTCAGCCCACCGCCGGCTCAGCCTATGTCTTCCTGCGCGACGAAGGGGGACCGGACGCGTGGGGAGAAGCGGCCAAGCTCACCGCATCCGATGGAGAGAACGAAGACCGCTTCGGAGTGTCCGTGACGATTGACGGAACCACCCTGGCCATCGGGGCCAGCGGAGACGATCACTCGGGGGTCCAGAATCCCGGCTCGCTCTACCTCTTCGAGCTCGCACATCCTTCGATCCCGTTCTTCTCCGACGGGTTCGAATCCGGGAACACGTCAGCCTGGTCAGCGACGATCCCGTAATCAGTCACCCATCGGCACCAAAAAAGGCGACGTCGCGATACGGACCCTGCCCGCCGTACGCCCTCAGCAGGCGCTCGATCGCCGTGGCGCCGCTGCACCGCTGCACCGATGTTACGAGGATTCATCCCCGTTCGTGACGTCGCCGAAGATCCTTCGAGTCAGATCATCAAGGGTGCCTCACCTCGCATGAACGCCGTTCTGAGAGCACATTTGATGGAACCCCACGAAAATTTTGAGTGCAGTGGTTGATCTCTCATCTTCCAGCGATTCACCGTCAACGGCGGCAGAGGCGGCGCTAAGATGGTCCCATGACCACGCATCTCTCCACTGCCGTCGACTCCCGCGCCCGCCGAGGCCTGTCGTGACCTGCGTTCGCACCGAGATCCGCGATCGGGTGGCGCTGGTCACCCTCGACGAACCCGAGCGGCGCAACGCGATCTCGCTCGCCATGTCCGAGGCGCTCGTCGAGGCCTTCGTCGGCATCGAGGATTCCGGGGACGTCGGCGCCGTGGTCATCACCGGGACGCCGCCGGCGTTCTCGGCCGGGGCCGATCTCTCCGATCTCGAGGCCGCGGATCGGGAACGGCTGCGCCGGATCTACCACGGGTTCCTCGCCGTGGCGCGCTGTCCGTGGCCGACCATCGCGGCGGTCAACGGCGCCGCCGTCGGCGCCGGCTTCAACCTCGCGCTCGCCTGCGACGTGCGGATCGCCGCCCGCTCCGCACGCTTCGACTCCCGTTTCCTCGACCTCGGGCTGCATCCGGGCGGCGGCCACACATGGATGTTGCGGCGGCTCCTCGGGCCGCAGGGCGCGGCGGCGGTGGTCCTGCTCGGCGAGGCGCTCGACGGCGAGGAGGCGGCGCGCCGCGGCCTCGCCTGGCGTGTGGTCGACGATGGCGAGGTGGTCGAGGCCGCGCTGCGGCTGGCGGCGCGGGCGGCGGCGGCGCCCCCAGGCATGGTCCGGCGACTCAAGGACACTCTACGCCGTGTGGAGGCGATCGACGAGCACGAGGCAGCGGTCGAGCTCGAGCTCGAGCCGCAGCTGTGGACCACCACCCAGCCGGAGTTCCGCGAGCGGCTGGCGGGGCTCAAGGCACGGATCGCCCGGTCGCAACGGACGCCCTGACCACCGCTCTGTTCTGGAGGACCGATGGATTTCGAAACGATCCGGCTCGAGCGTGCCGACCGGGTGGCGCTGGTTCGCCTGTGGAGGCCCGAGCGGATGAACGCGGTGATCGAGGCCATGTACCGGGACCTCGGTCGGGCTCTGGAGGGTCTCGCCGCCGACCCGGAGGTGCGGGCCGTAGTGCTCACCGGATCCGTACGCCTGAAGGACGGCCTCGCCAAGCCCGCCTTCTGCGCCGGCGCCGACCTCAAGGAGCACGCGTCCGGCAGCCGCACACCGGAGCAGCGGCGGGCCTACATCGAGCTCGCTCACGCCACCTGTTCACGGCTCGCCCGCCATCCGCAGCCGGTCATCGCCGCGGTCAACGGCCCGGCCCGGGGCGCCGGCGCCGAGCTGGTGCTGTGCTGTGACCTGGTGCTGATGTCCGAGGAGGCGACGCTGGGCTTCCCGGAAACAGGGCTCGGCACCTGCATCGGCGGCGGCTCGACGTGGCACCTGCCGCGGCTGGTCGGCCTCGCCCGGGCGAAGGAGATGGTCTACACCGGCCGCGTCATCGACGGTCGCGAGGCGGTGGAGCTCGGACTCGCCCTGAAGGCCGTGCCCGCCGAGCGGTTGCTGGACGAGGCCATCGAGCTCGCCCGTGCCCTCGCCGCCCGGGCGCCGCGTTCTCTGCGTCTGGCCAAGGAGCTCCTCGAAGCGGCGGCGGAGCGGAGCCTCGACGAAGCTCTCGAGGCAGAGACCGAGGCCATCCTGGGCTGCATGGAGACCGAAGACTGGCGCGAAGGCGCCCGAGCCTTCGCCGCCCGCCGCCCCCCCACGTTCACCGGGAGTTGAGGATGTCGTTGGAGAGGATTCTGCGGGCTCGGTCGGTGGCGGTGGTGGGGGCGTCGCGGGACGAGCGCAAGCGGGGCTACCAGGCGATCCGCTCGCTCCTCGACGGCCGCTACGAGGGCCGCGTCTTCCCGGTCAACCCGAAGGAGGAACGGATCCTCGGGCTGCCCTGCCACGCCAGCGTGGCGGCAATTCCGGAACCGGTCGACCTCGCCCTGGTCACCACCCGGGCGGACACGGTGCCGCGGATCCTCGCCGAGTGTGGCGAGCGCGGCGTCGCCGGGGCGGTCATCGTCGGCGGTGGCTTCGGCGAGGCCGGCGCGGTCGGCCGACGGCTGCAGGACGAGGTCGTGGCGGTCGCCCGCGAGCACGGCGTCCGTCTCGTCGGGCCCAACACCAGCGGCCTGATCAACGTCCACGAGGGGCTCAACCTGGTCGGCCTGAACAACGTCCCCAAGGGCGACCTGGCGCTGGTGTCCCAGAGCGGCAACATGGCGCTGCACCTGATCACCGAGGCCAGCATCAAGACCCAGAAGGGCTTCTCGTTCTACATCGGGATCGGCAACGAGGCCGACATCACCTTTGCCGAGTACCTCGAGTTCCTGGCCGACGACCCCGCCACCCGGGTCATCGTGCTCTACGTCGAGGGCATGAAGGACGGCCGCCGCTTCCTCCAGGAGGCCTACCGGACCACGAGCAAGAAGCCGATCGTGCTGCTGAAGAGCGGCCGCTCGGTGATCGGCAGCCGCTCTGCCGGATCGCACACCGGCGCCCTGGCAGGGATCTCGGAGGTCGCCCGGACCGCCTTTCAGCGCGCCGGGATCGTCACCGTCGACAGCTCCGACGAATTGCTGCCGGCCGCCGAAACGCTGTCGAACCTGCCGCCGCTGGCCAAGGGTACGGTCGCCGTGCTCGCCGACGGCGGCGGTCACGCGACCCTGGCCGCCGACGTCCTCACCGACCTCGGCCTGGCGCTGCCCGAGCTGGGTCGCACCACCCGCGGACGCCTCACCAAGGTGCTGCTACCGTCGGCCTCTCTGACCAACCCGGTCGATGTCGCCGGCACGACGGACACCGATCCCGGGGTGTTCGCCGACTGCGCGCGCATCCTGCTCGAGGACCCCAAGATCGGCGGCCTGCTGCTGGTCGGGCTGTTCGGCGGCTACGGCATCCGCTTCTCCTCACGGCTGTCCTTCATCGAGGAGGACGCGGCCCACCGCCTGGGCAAGCTGGTGCGCGAGCTGAAAAAGCCGATCGCCGTCCACAGCCTCTACACCTTCGCCCGGCCGCACGCCCTCGACCTGCTGCGGTATTACGGCATCCCGGTGTATGACTCGGTCGATGTCTCCTGTCACTGCCTCGGTGCGCTTCACCGCTACGGCCAGTTTCTCGGCTCGCACCACCGCCGGACAAACTTCGTCTTCCACTGGGGGGCGAGGTCGAAGGCGGCCGGTCGGGGGATCATCGAGAGCGCACTGGCCGAGGGCCGGAAGGCGCTGCTCGAGCACGAGGGGAAGGCGCTGCTCGCGCTGCACGGAGCGCCGGTGACCGGAGACCAACTGGCGGCGTCCGCTGCCGAGGCGGTGCAGGCGGCGGGCGCGGCCGCAGGGCCGGTGGCCCTCAAGATCTGCTCCCCTGACATTCTCCACAAGTCGGACGCCGGCGGCGTGAGGCTCGGTCTCGATGGCGCAGAGGCGGTCGCTTCGGCCTTCGACGCGGTGGTTGCCGCGGCCCGAGCCCACCGCCCGTCCGCCGACATCCGCGGCTGCGTCGTGTCGCCCATGGCCGAGCCGGGAACCGAGGTCATCATCGGGACCAAGGTCGACCCCCAGTTCGGTCCGGTGATCCTGTTCGGCATCGGCGGTATCCTGGTGGAGCTCTTGAGGGATGTGGTCTTCCGGGTGCTGCCGATCACCCGGATCGCGGCGCGGCAGATGCTGACCGAGATCCACTCGGCGCCCATTCTGCAGGGCGTCCGGGGGCAGGCGCCGGTCGACCATGACGCCCTGGTCGATCTGTTGATGACCGTCTCCGAGCTCGTCGAGGCCTACCCGGAGATCCACGAGATGGACCTCAACCCGGTGATTGCCCGGTACGACGGGCTTTCGGTGGTCGACGTCAGGATCCTGCTGCGACCCAACGGCCGCGTGGCGACGGGCTGACCTCGCCGGTCACGCGGCGCTGGAGTCGGCTTCGTATGGGTGCCACCCTTCGTATGGGTGCCACCCTTAGCCTTCGTAGCAGAACCACGGAAAGTTCCGTTCGGCTGCCGAGTCGGTGCGGGCGGCGGCTCGGTCGGTGATCGACCGCGGCCTGGCGTGACGGATCGGGGCCGCGGCTTCGCATCGGTGCCGCGAGAAAGCTGGGCCGGGGAAGCTCTCTCGTGTCGCTTGGATCGCAGGGATCGCTGCCGACGCGGCACCCCACCTCCTTCGAGCCCAACCTCACACACGATTGTTGACGTCGTTTCTCCTGCCATCGATGCAGCAACGGACTCAGAAAAGGCCCCACCGCGAATCCGGGGCAGCGCCTCGTCCGCCGACCGGTCCGGTTCAGTAATCTTCGATGTCGAACACCAGCTCGAATCCGGTCCCGCGGCCTCGAACCCGTTCGGTCCTGTGGCCGGTCGCAGCGACTCGACGCGCCGCATGAAAGCCGGCAACCGGCGCGCCGTGGTTATGCGGATCGGCCGGCAAACCACCACAGAGGAGGAACCTCATGCGAGTTTCGAAGAACGAGATCCCGATCAAGATCGATCACCCCGGCGCGGTCGCCCGCCAGCGAACTGAGTTCGGCGATGCGAGCGGCTACGGCATGCTCGGGGGCGAGCACTTCACGATGGCCGAGGGCACGGACCTCGGGCCCCTGCTCGAGGGACTGGAGAACGATCTCTGCCAGTCGCCGCACTGGGGATACATGATCGGCGGCAAACTGGCCGTCAGCTACCAGGACGGAAGATCTGAAGCCACCAGGGCCGGTGATCTCTTCTACTGGCCACCCGGGCACACCATCAAGGCCGAGGCGGACTCCGAGTTCGTGCTCTTCAGCCCCCAGGAAGACCACACGCCCGTCCTGGAACACGTCAAGAACCAGCTCGGCTGAGCGCACGCGCAAACCGTCGCACCGCCCTGCTCCGCTTCACGAGCGGAAAGGGTGATAAGCAGAGAATTGGGGTCCTTCGGGACCCCTTTTCTCATTGGCTCGCCGAGTGAGGCGAAAGCACATCAACCGGTGCCACATCAACCGGTGCCACGTACACACTTCCACACTTGTCGGCCATTCGACATCGCGATCATCGGCAGACAGGATGAAGGAGCCCGAGTCGGCCGATCACCCGAACTCACCGCACGGGCAGGTAGCCATCGATCGTCCTGGATCGGCACCGACCGCCCAACAAGTGTGGAAGTGTGGACGTGGCACCCGCGCATGGAAGTGTGGACGTGGCACCCGCGCATGCTTCGCCATCTGAATGGCGCCCATGGTGAGATGACTCGCGCCACCTGCCTTCGGCGAAGCGAGCAGCCGACGGCCCTCAGGTCAGGTTCATGGCTTCGAGAATCGACCGGAAGCGAGGGTCGCCGCGAACTGGGTCGAGAAATACGAAGGATTTCACCGGGATGACCAGCGGGTCTCGCTGTTCGACCGCGGTGTTCATCCACCGGAAGGCCTCGTCCCACTCCCCCAGCCCGATGTGGCCGAGGGCGATTGCGAACGGCTGGACGTAACGGTCCCCGGCGGCTGCGAGCAAGCGGTCGAGGATCGCGCGGGCTTCGACAACGTGCCCTGCCTGGCCCTGGGTGAGCGCCAGGAAACCGGCGAAGAACGGTGTCTCGCCAGAGAAACGCACTGCGTCCGACATCCGCACGAGGGCGTCCCCGACCTCGCCCGCGAGCGCGTGGCCCAACCCCAGAACCCAATGACCCAGGGGATTGGACGGTTCCTGCAGGACCATCCGCCGCCCCTCCTCGAGAACTCGATTCGGCTGCCGCGCGAGATACGCGATGGCGCCCGACCACCAGCGCACGAACATGGAGAGGGGGTCCCGGCTCAGGGCGGCGTCGATCTCCGCCAGGGCCTCCTCGAGCCGGCCGTGCGGCAGCAGTGCGCTGACCGCGGCCCGCACGTGCACCGTCGGCGAGTCAGGGTCGAGCTCCCGGGCACGCGCCACCTCACGGTCGACCTCCACCCAGTCGTAATCCAGTTCCTTCTTGAGCATCGCGAGGAGGGCGTGGGTGTCTGCCAGTCCCTCGTCGAGCTCCAAGGCCCGCAGGGCGTACCACAGGCTCTGCCCGAATGCATCTCGCGGCAGCACAGCGCCGAAGAACCCCAGGTACCAGTGAATCTCGGCGAGGGCGTCGAAGGCCGGTGCAAACCCTGGATCGAGCTCGAT
>DATIVB010000020.1:0-3806 GCA_035466375.1 Chondromyces sp. | reverse complement strand
CCCGGCGTGTCGGGTGGGCACGCAGAGTGCATGAGCATTTCGGAAGCGGTCGGACAGGTTGCCTGATCGGCGAAGTGATCGGGTCACCGAACGCGGGTGCGACGGCCCACCGGAAAGCGGTGGTTCGCCGGTGCGCCGACCGTGTGGAGGGACTGCGGATGTTCGGCAAAGGGTTCGAGCTGTTCAAGCTGCTCGGTTTCAGCGTCAAGGTGGACGCGAGCTGGCTGGTGATCGCGTTTCTGGTCAGCTGGTCGCTGGCAGCGGGGGTGTTTCCGTCCCTGCACCCCGACTGGCCGACCACCCTCTACTGGGTGATGGGTATCGGCGGCGCGATCGGCCTCTTCGCCTCGATCATCGTGCACGAGTTTTCCCACTCCCTGGTGGCGCGGCGCTTCGGCATTCCCATGGAGGGCATCACGCTGTTCATCTTCGGTGGCGTTGCCGAGATGAAGGACGAGCCCCCGAGCCCGAAGGCCGAGCTGTGGATGGCGCTCGCCGGTCCTGCCGCCAGCATCGTGGTCGCGGTCGCGTGCTTCGGCGCAGCGGCCGCCGGCCGGGCGATCTCGCTTCCCGAAGCGCCGCTCACGGTGATCGGTTATCTCGGCACCATCAACCTGGTGCTCGTGGTCTTCAACATGATGCCCGCCTTTCCACTCGACGGCGGCCGCGTGCTGCGCGCTGTCCTTTGGGGTTGGAAAGACAACATCCGCTGGGCGACCAGGATCAGCTCGAGGATCGGCGCCGGTTTCGGCGCCCTGTTGATCGGCCTCGGGCTGGTGAGCCTGCTCGCCGGCCAGCTGGTGGGCGGCATGTGGTGGATCCTCATCGGCCTCTTCGTGCGCCACGGCGCCCACGGCTCCTACCGGCAGCTGCTGCTGCGCCGCGAGCTCGAAGGCGAGAAGGTGGAGCGGTTCATGAACGGCGAACCGGTGGCGGTGCCCCGCCAGATCGCGGTCACCCAGCTGGTGGAGGACTACATCTACCGCCACCACCACAAGATGTACCCGGTGGTCGACGGCGACCGGCTGGTGGGCTGTGTCACGACCCGCGAGGTGAAGGAGCTTCCCCGCGACGAGTGGTCCCGCCAGACGGTGGGCGCCATCGCCCGGCCGTGCTCGGACGACAACACGGTCTCTGCGGACGAGGACGCGATGGACGCGCTGTCGAAGATGCACCGCTCGAGGGCGTCCCGACTGATGGTGGTCGACGGGGACCGGCTGGTGGGCGTGCTCGCCCTCAAGGACCTCCTCGGCTTCTTCTCCCTGAGGCTCGAGCTCGGCGATCAAACGGAGGCCTGAGCGGCCGCCGACCCGTAATCCGTACCGAACGAGCTGTAAGGATTACAGGCAGTCGAAGCTGCCATCTCCCGAAAGCCCCCGGTTTCAGGGCATCGCCCCGCTGGCATGGGGCTTGCTCTGAGCCGAGGGGAGGAAATTATGAGGCGTTATTGGAGACAGACCCCATGACACCACCCGCCATCCGTCCGGCCACCGCCGTCGCGGGCGCCGGGGCGGGGCCGTCTCGGGGCCGCGAAACCAGGCGGGCGCCCGGGGGGCCCGCAGACGGAGGAAGCAGTATGAGCATCAACGGAGGACCCATGGGCGCGACCGGCCGACCCTGCCGGATCGTCATCGTGGACGACCACCCCGTGGTCCGGCTGGGCCTGAAGCAGATGCTGGAGACGGCGTCGGACTTCGAGATCTGCGGCGAGGCCGAGGGCGCGGCGCAGGCGCTGTCGGTGATCGAGGAGTCGTGCCCCGACCTCGTGGTGGTGGACATCTCGCTGAAGAACGGCAGTGGGCTGAGCCTGGTCAAGCAGCTGGCGGCCAAGGACCGCAGCATCAAGGTCCTGGTGTCGTCCATGCACGACGAAACCCTGTTCGCCGAGCGCGCTCTGCGGGCGGGGGCCATGGGCTACATCAACAAGGAGGAGGCCGTCGGCAGCATGGTGGACGCCCTCCGCAAGGTCCACTCGGGCGCCATCTATCTCAGCCAGACCATGACCGACCGGATCCTGCAGTCCATCGCCTGCGGCGAGCTCGAAAACGGACGCGCGCCGCTGGAGCAGCTGTCGGACCGGGAGCTCGAGGTCTTCGAGCTGATCGGGCAGGGGATGACCACCCGCGCCACCGCCGAGCACCTCGGCTTGAGCGTCAAGACGGTGGAGACCTACCGCGAGAACATCAAGACCAAGCTCAACCTGGAGAACAACAACGAGCTGATCTGCCGCGCCGCGCAGTGGGTGGCAGGCTGACCCGTCCCGGCTGAGCTCGGAAAGTCCGCGCGCCCCGGCGCGCGGACCGCGCCGGGCTCAGGTGATCAGCGCCAACGCCTCGTCGCCTGCCAGCTCCTCGCGCTCGAGCAGGGCCTCGGCGAGCCGGTCGAGACCCCCGCGGTGCTCCTGCAGGATGCTCAGCGCGCGCTCGTACGAGGCGTCGGTGAGACGCCTGACCTCCTCGTCGACCTCGCGGGCGGTGGTCTCGGAGTACTCCCGGCGGCTCGTGATCTCGTCGCCGAGGAAGACGTGGTCGCGGCGGGTGCCCAGGGCGAGGTGGCCGAGGCGCTCGCTCATGCCCCAATCCAGGACCATCCGCCGCGCCAGCTGCGCCGCCTCCTTGAGGTCGTTCTCGGCGCCGCTGGTGGCGGTCTCCAGCACCAGCTCCTCGGCCGCGCGGCCGCCCATCATCACCGCCAGGCGGTCCTCGAGAAAGGCCCTGGACACGATATAGGTGTCCTTGTCGGGCAGCGTTTGGGTAACGCCCATGGCGCGACCGCGGGGGACGATGGACACCTTGTGGATGGGGTCGGCCCGCGGCACCACCGAGGCCACCACGGCGTGCCCCGCCTCGTGGTAGGCGAGCAAACGGCAGTCCTCGTCGGTCAGTGCCAGCCCCTCGCGCTTGAGGCCGAGCATGATCTTGTCGCGCGCCTCGTCGACGTCGGCGCTGGTGACCCGCCGTTGGCGCTTGCGCGCCGCGAGCAGGGCCGCCTCGTTGAGTAGGTTCTCGAGGTCGGCCCCGCTGAATCCCGGGGTCCCGCGCGCGATCTGCTCGAGGTCGACGTCGGAAGCGAGCGGCTTGTTGCGGGCGTGGACCTCGAGGATCGCGCGCCGTGCGTCCTTGCCCGGGGCCTCGACGGTGATCCGCCGGTCGAAGCGCCCGGGCCGCTGCAGCGCCGGGTCCAGGATGTCGGGACGGTTGGTGGCCGCGATCACGATCACGTCGTCGTTGGGCTCGAAGCCGTCCATCTCCGACAGCAGCTGGTTGAGCGTCTGCTCGCGCTCGTCGTGGCCGCCCCCGAGGCCGGCGCCGCGCTGCCGGCCGATGGAGTCGAGCTCGTCGATGAACACGATGGACGGCCCGGCTTTGCGGGCGTCCTTGAAGAGGCTGCGCACCCGCGAGGCGCCGACGCCGACGAACATCTCCATGAAGTCCGATCCGGTGATCGAGAAGAAGGGCACCTCGGCCTCGCCCGCGGTGGCGCGCGCGAGCAGCGTCTTGCCGGTACCGGGAGGCCCCACCAGGAGCACGCCGCGCGGCGGTTTGCCGCCGAGGCTGCGCGTCCGGGCCGGCTCCTTGAGAAACTCGATGATCTCGCGCAGCTCGGTCTTCGCACCCTCGGCGCCGGCCACGTCGTCGAAGGACGTCTTCTCGGACCGGCGGTCGTAGAGCCTGGCGCTCGACTTGCCGATGGACAGGATCTGCCCACCCTGCGACCCCATGCGGCGGAACAGCACCCAGCCGAAGCCGAGAAGGAGGACCAGCGGCAGCAGACCGAAGAGCAGCATCGGCAGGAGCGAGCCGTCG
>DATIVB010000019.1:0-4156 GCA_035466375.1 Chondromyces sp. | reverse complement strand
GGGGCACGCGTCCCGCGTGCCGGGTGGGCCGGGCGGGCATTACGAATTCCGAATTCCGAATTCCGAATTGCCGGCGGCCGCACCCGCGGCCGCCGGCCCTGTGACCTTCCACGTCATGGAGCTGATCTAAGGGCAGAGCCTGGGCAGGCTGATCCCGGAGGGCGGGCTCGATCTCGCGGCCTTCTTCGACCTCGCGACGCCGCTGGCCGAGGCGATCTCGGCGGCGCACGACAAGAGCGTGATCCACCGCGACCTCAAGCCCTCGACCGTGATGGTGGACGGCGACGGGCGGGTCAAGGTGCTGGACTTCGGGCTCGCCAAACTGCAGCAGGCGGAGGAGGTGTCGGAGTCGACCGAGCTGCCGACCGAGGCCCTGACCGGGGTCGGCACGATCGTCGGTACGGTGCCCTACATGTCGCCCGAGCAGGTCGAGGGGCTGCGGGTCGACCACCGGACGGACATCTTCTCGCTCGGCGTGCTGCTGTACGAGATGGTGACCGGGGAGCGGCCGTTTCAGGGGACGAGCCAGCCGTCCCTGATGTCGTCGATCCTCAGGGACGTGCCGTCGTCGGTTGTGGAGATTCGCGACGACCTGCCGCGCCACCTGGGGCGGGTGATCTCACGCTGCCTGGAGAAGGACCGCCGCGACCGCTACCAGACCGCGCGCGACGTCTTCAACGAGCTCAAGGCGCTGAAGAGGGAGACCTTTGGGGAGTCGGTCGCCTCCGCGCCCCCGCGTAACGTGCCTGTCCGACGCCACTCGACCCCATCCACCAGCAGCCGCTTCAGAACGGGCCTCGATCGTGCCATCGCGGTGGCGCCGTTCCGAGCACCCGCCTCCGATGCAGCGCTCGCGGCGCTCGCCGAGGGGCTGAGTGAAGACATCACGAGCGGCCTCGCCCGGTTTCCCTATCTCACGATCATCGACGGTCCACAGCATGGTGTGGGCGAGGATTCTGGCGCGACAGCTGCCGGCCGGGGCGTGCGCTACATCTTGCGCGGGGGGCTGCGCAGCGCGGGTTCGGAACTGCGCCTCAGCGTGCAGCTCGTGGAGGTCGAGACGGGCGCCCACGTCTGGTCCGAGACCTATGATCGACGCCTCGACGGTGCGAGCCTCTTCGAGCTGCAGGACAGTCTGGCCGATCGCATCGTCGCCACCGTGGGCGACTATGCGGGCGTCCTCGCACGGCTGGTGGCGGCAGAGCTTCGGGCGGTGCCCGATCACGAGATGACGGTCGACGACTGGGTCATGCGCGCGGTCTGCTTCCAGCAGGTGATCCACCCGCCCGAGGAGCACGCGGCGATCCGCGACGGCCTCGAGGCCGCGATCCGGCAGGAACCGGACAACGCCGAGGTCCACGCGTGGCTCGCGAATGTCTATCGAACGGAGTACTTCTTCGACTTCAACCTTCGTGAAGGACCGATCGAGCGCGCGCTGCAAGCGGCGCAGCGCGCTGTCGACCTCGATCCGACGTCCCAGGCGGGTTGGGACGCGCTGGCCAGCGCGCACTTCCTGCTCGGCGACGTGGCGGCCTTCGAGGCTGCCGCCGCGCGGGCCCTCGAGCTCAACCGGAGAAACTCTTACACGGCCGCGGTCATGGGGCTGCTGTTCGGCATCTCGGGGCGATGGGAGCGGGGGGCACGACTCGGCCTCGAGGCGTGCGCCCTCAACCCGAACCACCCCGAGTGGTACCCCTTCGTCAACTTCTACTGCCACTACGACAAACAGCGGTACGAAGAGGCGTTGGCGGTCCTCAAAGGGATCAACTTCCCCCGCATGCCCTACTCCTACATCAACCTCGCCGCGGTGTGCGGGCAGCTCGGGCGGCTTGAAGAGGCCCGCACGGCGATCGCCAGGCTGCGCCGCGACTTCGACTACGATCTGGAGCGCGTCCGCAGGGAGTACGCCAAGTGGGGGCACACGAAGTCGTTTCTCGACCATCTTGCGGACGGACTGCGCAAGGCGGGTTTGGACGATGACGTGAGTTCGCCGCAGTCGTCCGTTGTCCAGCCGCCATCGCAGCCCGAAGCAGTCCGGTCGCAAACAGTCGGCGGCATCGACCCGAAGTCGATCGCGGTGCTGCCCTTCGTCAACATGAGTGCGGACCGAGAGAACGAGTTCTTCTCGGACGGTGTAACCGAGGAGATCCTGGCCAGCTTGTCCAAGATAACCGGCCTGCGCGTCATCTCGCGCACCTCGGCCATGACCTACAAGGGCACGTCGAAGTCGATCCGCGAGATTGCCGCGGAGCTCGAGGTGGGGACGGTGCTCGAGGGGTCGGTGCGGCGCGCCGGCAACCGGGTGCGGGTGACCGCGCAGCTCATCGAGGCCGCCACTGACAAGCATCTCTGGAGCGAGAGCTACGACCGCGATCTCGAGGACATCTTCGCCGTCCAGGGCGACGTGGCGCTCCAGATCGCGCAGGCTCTCCGGACCGAGCTGGGTTCGGATGTGATCGAGCAGATCCGCCGGCGTCCGACTGAGAACGTCGAGGCCTACGATCTCTATCTCAAAGGCCGGCAGGGGGTCCGCACCCTCCAGGCGCCGGAGGTCCTGCGCGGCATCGAGCAGCTCGAAGAAGCCATCGAGTTGGATCCGGACTTCTCCGCGGCCCACGGACAGCTGGCCATTTCGCACGTCTTTTCGGCCCACTGGGGGGCGGCTCGTGGCCGCGACGACCTCGTGCAGGCGCGCCGGGCCGCCGAGCGCGCCCTGACTCTCGATCCCGACAACGTGCTGGCGAGGGTCGCGCGGGCCGGCGTTCTGTCGCTCCTCGATCTCGACTGGGAGGGCGCGGTCGCCGAACTGAAGAAGGCCGTCGAGCTCGACCCGAACGAGATCGAAGCCCACTTCTGGTACGGCGTGACACTCTTCCTCATGGGGCGTTTCGATGCATCGGCCGCAGCGCACGAGGTGGCTCTGGCGTTGGACCCGCGGAGTCCGAACGTGATCTCGCAGCTCGGACTTTCGCTGTATTTCGCTGGCGACCGCGAGAGAGGGAAGCGCCTGCTTCGCGAGGGGATCGAGCAGCACCCGGTGTTTTTCGACCTGCCGAACTTCCTGGCGATGGCCCTCAAACGGGAAGGCCGTTTTGAAGAGGCCGCTCGGTGGTTCGCGCGGACCAGCGAGCTGACCGGGCACCACCCGGTGTTCGAAGCACTTCGTGCCTCGACACTTCGCCTCGCCGGATCGGACGGTGAGGCAGAGCGAATTCTAGGCCGTCTCCGCGACAGCGAAGATGACCCCCGAATCGACAGCATCGCGCGCACCATTGTCGCGGTGGCGGAACGGGATATCGAATCGGCCGTCGGACACTTCAACGCCGCGGCCGATCAGCGGCTGCCGCTGGTCTTCTGGTTCCGTCCCGGACTGCTCGATCTCGAGTTTTCGCCGGACCATCCGGGCGTCGAGGCTCTGTGGCGGCGGCTGTGGCCGGACGATCCGACTTCTGCCGACCGCGAAAAGACTTCAGATGCCGACGGAAAATCCATCGCGGTGCTGCCATTCATCGACATGAGCCCGGGCCGCGATCACGAGTGGTTCTGCGAGGGCGTCGCCGAGGAGATCCTGAATGCGCTGGCCGGGCTGCCGGACCTGCGGGTGGCGACCCGCACCTCCGCCTTCCGCTTCAAGGACCCCGCCCGAGACCTCGCCGCCATTGGTGCAAGACTGGGCGTATCGACGCTGCTCGAGGGCAGCGTACGGACGGCGGGAACGCGGTTGCGGGTCACGGCACAGCTCGTCAGCGCGGCCGAAGGCACCCAGCTGTGGTCCGAAAGATTCGACCGAGAGATGGCCGACGTCTTCGAGGTCCAGGACGAGATCGCAGCCAGGGTGGTTGAGGCGCTCGAGATCAGCATGCTGGGCTCCGCCGAGGTCGGCGGGTCCGACCGCCACAGCCCCGACATCGAGGCCTACCACCTCTACCTCAAGGGGCGCCACGCCCGGTACTCGAGGCTCGACCTGAAGACCGCCCTCGAGTGCTTCGAGGGGGCCGTGCGGCGTGATTCGTCGTATTCCCTGGCTCGCATCGGGTTGGCGGAGACCCTTGTGGTGCTCTCCATGTACGGTTTCGTGCCGCCGAACGAAGGGATGACGAGAGCGCGGGATGAGCTTCGGCAGGCAGGGGATGCGACGAGGGAGTCCGCCGAGGCG
>DATIVB010000018.1:0-1962 GCA_035466375.1 Chondromyces sp. | reverse complement strand
CGGCGGCGTGCTGAGCGGCAGCCCCGGGACCAGCGCCTTGCCCAGCCACACCATGCCGAGCCCGGCGCCGAGGCCCAGGGCGCCTCCGGCGACCGCCAGCATGACCGATTCCATCAGGAACAGGGCCTGCACCGTCCGTTGCGGTACGCCGAGCGCGCGCAGCAGGCCGATCTCACCGGTGCGCTCGTGGACCGAGATCCACATGATGGTGAGAATGCCGATCGCGCCCACGAGCAGCGACACGCCCGCGATGCCGGAGACGGCGATGGTAATCATGCCGATGATCGTGTCGAATGTGTCCATCATCTCGGTCTGGGTGGTGATGGTGAAGTCCTCCTCCCCGCGGTGGCGGGCCATCAGGATGGCGCGCGCGTCGTCGACCACCGCGGGGATGGCGTCGGTGCTGGCGGCCACGAGGTCGATCTCCATGAGCTCGTCGACGTCGAAGAGGTCCATCGCGGTGGCCACCGGGATGAAGGCGGTGTCGTCGAGGTCGAAGCCGAGGAGCTGGCCCTTGGCCTCCATCACCCCGATCACCAGGAAGGAGTAGCCGCCGATCCGGACCCGCTCGCCGAGCGGCGAGCGCTCGTCGAACAGCTCCCGCGCCAGCTTGGCGCCGAGGACCGCGTACGAGGCGCGGCGGTTGGGGTCCATCTGCGGCAGGAACGAGCCCTGGGCGACGCCGAACCGCCACGCCGAGGCCGCCTCCCAGCCGACGCCGTAGATGAAGACGCTGCGGCCTCGCCCGCCGCCCTCGACCCGGGCCTGGCCCATGGCGACCGGCACCACTTCCTCGACCCCGGGCACCCGCCGCAGGGCCTCCGCGTCGTCGACCGTGAGCTTGTGGGTGGTGCCGCCGAGCACGCCGGGGATACCGACCGTCTTCACCTTGCCCGGGTTGACGGCCACGAGGCTGGTGCCGAACTGGGTGAACTGCTGGACGATGTAGGTACGGGTGCCCTCGCCGAGCGAGGTCAGGAGGACCACCGCCGCGACCCCGATCGCGACCCCGAGGGCGGACAGGAAGGACCGCAGGCGCTGGCCGCCGAGCGCCCCGCCCGCGAAGCGGAGAAGCTCGATCAGGTCCACCGACCACCCACCCACCCAATTAGGAATGACGAATGAGGACTTAGGAATGCCCGCCCACACCCCCGGAGCACGCGAGGGCAAACGGGAATTCGGAAGTCGGAACTAGGAATTGGGAACGCCCGCCCACACCCCCGGAGAACGCCAGGACGAACGGGAATTAGGAATGAGGAATTAGGAATTAGAAATGCCCGACCCCACCCCCGGAGAAAGGAAAAGAGGATAGGATTTCGATATTCATCAGGAGTTCGAAATGGCCAAGCTCGCCCCCGGAGAACGGGAGGGGGGATGGGAATTCCTAATTCCTCATTCCTAATTCCTAATTCCAATGTCATCTTCCCACCAGCGCTTCCACGGGGTCGAGCCTGGCGGCGCGGCGCGCCGGCACGACGCCGAAGAAGAGCCCGACCACCAGGGACATCACGAGCGAGGCGGCCACCGCCCAACCGGGAGCGGCGGCCGGGAAGCTCGGATAGACCCGCCCAAAGGCGGCCACCGCCGCGAGCCCCGTGCCGAGCCCCACGAGCCCGCCGAGGGTCGAGAGCACCGCGGCCTCGGCGATGAAGACCGCCACGATCTGCGGGGTGCCGGCGCCGAGGGCCTTGAGCAGGCCGATCTCGCGGCGCCGCTCCGACACCGACACCAGCATCACGTTCATGATCCCGACCCCGGCCACCGACAGCGACACCGAGGCGATGGCGACCAGGGCCAGGGTCAGCACCTGGAGGATGGAGTCGAGGGTGGAGACCACCGCGTCCTGGGTGATGACCGTGACATCCTCCGCGCGGTGCCGCTCGGCCATGAGCTCGAGCAGCGCCTCCTTGCCGCGCTCGAGGTCCTCGCCCGGGTGGAGCTCGACCAGGATACGGAACAGCG
>DATIVB010000017.1:0-2056 GCA_035466375.1 Chondromyces sp. | reverse complement strand
TGGGATACGACCCGTGCCCGTCTCCGTTTTCGTGTCCGTGTCCGAATTCAGGTTCAGTGACAGCGGCAGATGGCAGTGACAGTCTCAGTGGCAGTCTCAGTGCCAGAGGGGCGCGTCCGTGGCAGCTGGCAGGTGCGTGATGCCGGGATGGCGAAGCCGAGTCGACCGATGATCAGACATCGTCGCCTTCCGAGGCGTCAGCGCGAACCGTCGCAACCACAAAGGCACCAAGACACCAAGGAAAACACCAAGGATATTCTTCGTGAGCATCTTGGTGCCTTGGTGTCTTGGTGGTTCAACCTCGGGTGGGTGGGTGGAAATTCGAAATCCGAAATCCGAAATTCGAAATCGACCATTGCCCATCTCACGGATGGTGGAACGAGTCGGACGTTTGAACGTTCCAACGTTCGAACGTCGAGGTCACGGCTCGGGACAGAAGAGCCCCAGCACCTTGCGGACGTACTCCCTGGTCTCCCGGTAGGGCGGCACGCCCCCGTATCGGTCGACGGTGCTGGCGCCGGCGTTGTAGGCCGCGAGCGCCAGCGTCAGCGAACCGAAGCGGTCGAGCATCATGCGCAGGTGGAGGGCGCCGCCGCGGAGGTTGTCGGCGGGGTCGAAGACGTCGACGACGCCGCGGTCGGACGCCGCCGCCGGCATCAGCTGCATCAGACCGGCCGCCCCGGCGCGCGAACGCGCGCGCGGGTCGAAGGCCGACTCGGTCTGCACCACCGCCGCCACCAACCACGGGTGCAGGTCGGCCTTCTTCGCCGCGTCGGCGATCGCCTCCTGGAACGGCAGGTCGGCCGGCAGGAACTCATTCGACCAGGAGCTGGGGCAGACCGGGTCGCCGGGGAGCACGGGAGCGGCGGGATCGGCCACCTCGTCGGCGATCACACGGTCGATCCGCGTCGCCGGCACCCAGAGGCTGCCGCCGCCCTTGAGCTCGAGCACGATCACCATTCCCTCGAGGCGGGCATCCTCGACCTTGAGGTGCCGGCCGTCGACGAAGACGGCCAGCTTGGCGCTGACTTCTTGAGGCGCGAACGCCAGCAGCATCGCCAGAAGAGCAGGCAAAGCCAGTCGAATTAGGAATTCGGAATTAGGAATTAGGAATTCCGGACCCCGGGCCCGCCAATCGCGAGCCGCCGGAGGGGTGGGCGACATTCCTAATTCCTCATTCCTCATTCTTCATTCCTCATTTGCGCTACGCGCGCGGGTGTTTCTCATCATACAGGCGGCGCAGGCGCTCGCGGGCGACGTGGGTGTAGATTTCGGTGGTGGTGAGCGACGCGTGGCCGAGCATCATCTGTACCGCCCTCAGGTCGGCCCCGTTCTCCACAAGGTGGGTGGCGAACGAGTGGCGCACCACGTGCGGGCTGACCAACGAGCGGACGCCGGCGCCGAGGGCGTGCCCGCGGAGGATCTTCCAGAAGCCCTGGCGGGTGAGCCGGCCGCCGCGGTGGTTGAGGAAGAGCTCGGCCCGGTGGCGGCGGTTGAGGCCGGGCCGCGATCCCTGCTGGTAGCGGTCGATCCACGACGCCGCGCTGTCGCCGAGCGGCACCACCCGCTCCTTGCGGCCCTTGCCGACGACCCGCACGTAGCCGGGGTCGAGGCGCACGCGGTCGACCGTCAGTGCCACCAGCTCCGACACCCGCAGGCCGGTGGCGTACAGGGTCTCGAGCATGGCGCGGTCGCGCAGCCCGAGCGGGGTCGAGGTGTCGGGCGCCGCCAGCAGGGCCTCGATCTCGTCGCCTCCGAGGGCGTGCGGCACCGTGTGCCAGAGGCTCGGCGACTGCAGGTTGGCGGTCGGGTCGGCGCTCAGGGCCTCGGTCCGGATCAGGAACCGGAAGAAGGCGCGCAGGGTGGACAGCGCCCGCGCCGCGGATCGCGCCGACAGTCCGGCGTCGCGGCGCGAGCCGAGGTAGGCGCGGACCGAGGCGCGCTCCACCGTGGCGAGACCGAGGCGCCGCTCTTCGAGCCAGGCCGCGAACTGGCGCAGGTCGCGGCCGTAGGCGTCGATCGTGCGCGGGCTCAGGTTGCGCTCCACCGCCAGGTG
>DATIVB010000016.1:0-2152 GCA_035466375.1 Chondromyces sp. | reverse complement strand
CAACGGACGGTGCAGGCCCTGTTCCTGATGGAATCGGTCATGCTGGCGGTCGCCGGAGGCGCCCTGGGCCTCGGCGCCGGGCTCGGCATGGTGTGGCTGGGCAAGGCGCTGGTCCCGGGGCTGCCGCTCAGCACGCCGCCGTTGGCCGTGGTCGCCGCGCTCAGCATGTGCCTCGTAGTCGGCGTGGCCAGCGGCGTCGCTCCGGCGCGCCGGGCGGCCGGGCTCGACCCGGTGGAGGCGCTGCGCGCCGAGTGAGCTGAAAGCTCGAACGGCGGCGATCGGTTCTCCATGCAGCGTGCAACTTCCGGAGTGTGCGCTCCGTACGTCACAGCAGCAGGGGGGATTTTCCGGCGGGCAAGCCGGACTCGGCGTGACATCGCCGGCGGCGAGCAGCGGGCGGCGGCGGCGCGCACGACGGATCCACGGGCCGCCCGATCATTTCCCACCCTCGCCCTTACAGCAGGTCGGAGGACTCGGATGCGGAGATTCGGCGGAGTGTCGGTCACGGTGAGCGCCATCTGTCTGGCGGCGTGCCAGCGGACCGCCCCGGTCCAGTGGTTCGAGGGCGACCTGGAGGCGGCCCTCGCCGAGGCCGGCGCGCGGCGAACCGTGGTGATGGTCGAGTTCTACGCCGAGTGGTGCGGCTGGTGCCGGCGTCTCGAAGCCGACACCCTGTCGAAGCCCGAGGTCCGCCGCGAGCTCGAGTCCATCGTCTCGCTGAGGCTCGACGCCGAGGGCGAGGGCGCCGAGCTCGCCGAACGTTTCGGCGTCGACAGCTACCCGACGCTGGTCTTTCTCGACCCCGAAGGGCGCGAGGTCGAGAGGATTCTCGGCTACCTCCCCCCGGACACCTTCCTCCGCCGCGTGCAGCGCATCCGCGCCGGCGACACCTTCCTCGCCAGCCTGCGCCGGCTGCAGGCGGAGCCGGACGATCCCGAGGCCGTGGTGCGCTCGGTCGAGGGGCTCCTCGAGCGCTCGGACCCGGAGGGCGCGATCAGCCGTATCGAGGAATTCCACCGCGCGACCGGAGGCCGGCGGCCGGAGGTCTGCAGGGAGCTGATGTTCGCCGCCAGGGTGGACCTCCACTCGAGGGTCTACCAGCGCGCCGCGGAGCTTTACCGGCACGGCTGGCATCGCGGGTTCGAGGTCCCGGACACCGCCGGCGCCGCCCGCCTGCGGGCGGCCGTCGACGCCGGCCTGACGACGCGCCCGCCCGACGAGCAGGCCGCGCTGCTGCGGGCCGCGCGCTTCGAGGACGCCGGCGAGGTCCTGGCCATCCCCGACCTGGAGGCGACCCCGGTCGACGAGGTGCTGCCGATCGCCGACTTCGCCTACCGCAACGGGCACTACGAGCTCGCCGCCGGCCTCTACCGGCGGTGGTTCGCGGCGCGTGGGGACGAGGCCGGGGCCGACAACCTCAACGACGTGGCGTGGCGGCTCTACCTGGCCGGCGTCGAGCTCGAGACCGCGGCCGAGATGGCCCGCCGGGCCTTCGACGCGAAGCCCGACCCCGAGATCGCCGACACGCTGGCCCGGATCGTCTACCGCACCGGCACCCGCGACGAAGCGCTCGAGCTCGAATCGCGGGCGGCGGACGGCGCCGAGGGTTCCCGCCGCGACGCCTTCCTCGAAGTTGCCGCGCGCATGGCTTCCGGCGAGCCGCTCGGCGACCGCCCCACCTTCGAGGACTACCCCGGAGAGCGCCGACGGCAGTATTGAGTTTTGAGTTTTAAGTTTTGAGTTTTAAGTTCCGCACGCCTCCCCGGTGTGAAGGAAATTGTTTGGGCAGGCCAGATCACGGGTGAGCAGCGGAGAGCTGGGGCGGGCGGCCGGGAACTCAAAACTCAAAACTCAACACTCCTACCAGAGGTACTCCTTCGCGATCTCCCGTTTGTCGCGGCCGGCGAGGATGTGCACGACCCGGACTTTGGCGAGGGCGGACGGGGACAGGGCACCGAGCGGCAGGTGGACGAGGCGGCGGCCGCGGGCGGCGGCGTAGTCCCGCATCCGTGGCGCCGGCGGCCGCGGGCCGACGTGGACCACGATCGGGTCGACGCTGTAGTCGACGGCCGCCATCAGCAGCAGCTCCGACCTGCTGCGCGCCGCGCGGTAGTCGGGGTCGCGCCACACGTCGTACAGGCGGCCGGGCGGG
>DATIVB010000015.1:0-7397 GCA_035466375.1 Chondromyces sp. | reverse complement strand
GGGGCGTGCCGCCCTACCGGGAGACCAGGGAGTACGTCCGCAAGGTGCTGGGGCTCTTCTGTCCCGAGCCTTGACCTCGACGTTCGAACGTTCGAACGTTGGAACGTTGGAAAGTTCAAACGTCCGACTCGTTCCACCATCCGTGAGATGGGCAATGGTCGATTTCGAATTTCGGATTTCGAATTTCGAATTTCCACCCACCCACCCGAGGTTGAACCACCAAGACACCAAGGCACCAAGATGCTCACGAAGAATATCCTTGGTGTTTTCCTTGGTGTCTTGGTGCCCTTGTGGTTGCGACGGTTCACGCTGACGCCTCGGAAGGCGACGATGTCTGGTCATCGGTCGACTCGGTTTGGCCATGCCGCGGTCGCGCCGCCTCCTCGCTGCCACGGACGCTGCGCTCGGACACTGAAACTGTCACTGAAGCTGTCACTGCCGCCTGCCGCTGTCAGTGCACCTGAATCCGTACACGGGCCCGGGTCGTACCCGCCGACCCCATCTCCTGGGTTTCCGATTGAGCAGAATGATCAAGCGCTTTGGTCATTCATCCACGTGCAACTCGCGGCGGACCGGGTCCGCCGCGAGTTGCCGATGGTATAGTCCAGGGGCCCGATTCTGGAGGCCACGATGCGCCGAATCTTCGTCCTGACGTTGACGATCGCGATCGCGGTCGTGCTCGTGTCGGCGTGCGGCGACAAGGAGACGCCCGAGCAGCGGCTCGCGCGCCTGCGCTACAACCACGAGATCTACCCGGTGGCCGCGAAGACCATGTACGACGCCGACGGCCAGCCGACCCTGCTGGTCGACCTGCAGGTCGCCAACCAGGGCGGCGAGACTCTCGACCAGCTGACGGTGCTGGTCAAGGTGCTCGGCGCCGACGGCTCGGTCAAGGACTCCGAGCGGGCGACGCTCGACCTCGAAGGCGTCCGGCCGGGCGTCGGGGCCCGCGTCTCGGCCTCGCTGCCCGGCGTCGAGCTGCTCGAAGAGGACGAGGTGACGGTCGAGCTCGAGAGCCAGCTGTCGCCGGAGGAGCTGCGCGCCCTGCCCGAGTTCGAGTCCGTGGCGCCGCTCAGTTGAGCGGGCCCGAGGGCAGCTCGGCGACCCCGAAACGCTTCATGAGCACGCTGCGCAGACCCGGGAGCACCTCGGACTCGAAGTGGTCGACCGCGTGGGGGGCGAGCCGGGCGACCGCGCGATGCGTCGCCTCGATGAGCCGCAGCCCCTCACAGAGCTTGAGGTCCGGGTCACCCTCGAGCGTTCTCCGGGTGACGTCGAGCATGAGCTCGCAGCGCGCGTCGAACATGGGGGCTGCGTCGTCTGTCGCCATCTGTTGCATATCCACCTCCAGCAACGACGGAGGGCAGCGTGCTATTTCAGGCTGAGACTTTTCTCGCCGAGATCGAGTCCATCGCGCGCCTCGGCGGCGAGCAGCTGCTCCGACACTGGCGCTCGCTGTCGGCCGACCAGGTGACCGAGAAGTCCCGCAATGACCTGGTCACGGTCGCCGATCTCGCATCGGAGCGGATCATCGTCGAGGCCGTCCGCACGAAGTTCCCGGACCACCGGGTGCTTTCGGAGGAGGCGGGTTGGTCGGACCGCACCGGGGAAGGGCCGACCTGGATCGTCGACCCCCTCGACGGGACCACCAATTTCGTGCACGGAATCCCCCAGTTCGCGGTCTCCATCGGCGTCGCTTTCGAAGGCCGGGTCGACTACGGGGTGATTTTCGACCCCGTCAAGGGCGACGTCTTCACCGCCGCCCGTGGGTGCGGCGCATCCTGGAACGGCGCCCCGTGCCGCGTCAGCGGGCACGGTGGGCTCGAGGGCTCGCTGCTGGCAACGGGCTTCCCGTTCAAGGCGCACCGTCTGCTCGACCCCTACCTCGCCATCTTCCGCGACGTATTTCTGCGCTGCAAGGCGATCCGCCGACCCGGCGCCGCCGCCCTCGACCTCGCCTCCACCGCGGCCGGACTCTTCGACGGCTTTTTCGAGTTCCAGCTCTCGGCCTGGGACACGGCGGCGGGCGCAATCCTCGTCGAAGAGGCGGGAGGGGTGATCACCGACATGGACGGCGGCGCCGACTACCTCGGGTCCGGCAACGTGGTCTGCGGCTCGCCGGCGGTGCACGCCGAGCTCCTCGCGGTCGTCCAGGAGCACCGCGATGCCTGGCGGGAGGCCCTCCGCGGCGGCTAGCCGGTCCCAGCGGCGGTGGGCTATACTGCCGCCCTATGAGCGCGCACGAGATCACCCACGGCGCCATGCGCGAGAAGATCCAGGAGGCCATCGCCTGGACCCGCAGCGAGCGCTTCGAGGAGGCCATCGAGGTCTTCGAGAAGTACCTTCCGACCCTTTCGTCGGAGGGCGAGCTGACGGACAAGCGCTTCGCGGCCGCGGCTTTCTCTTACTACGGCCTGTGCGTCGCGATGGTCAAGCACAAGTACGCGGAGGCCCTCAAGTACTGCAACCTCTCGGTCAAGTCCAACTTCATGGAGCCGGAGCATCGGATCAACCTGGCGCTGGTCTACCTCGAGCGTGAGGACCGCAAGAACGCGGTACGCAACCTCGAGGCCGGCCTCCGGCTCGATCCCTCGAACCAACGTATCCACCGGATCTTCGCCGAGATCGGCCGGCGCAAGGCGGTGACCTTCTCCTTCCTGTCGCGCCGCAACCCGATCAATATCTGGCTCGGCCGGCTGCGCGAGCCGAAGACCGGCTGAGCGCAGCATCTGAGCCCGAAACTGCGACTCATGACGATCTCGATCAGCGCCCTCTTTGTTCTTGCCAGCAGGCTTCGGGGGGGTTATCCTGACCGTTGTGAATTTGTTCACGTGGTCCGAGACCACGTGGTGATCGACCGCTAGTACATCCGGGTCGGCCACCGGCAACGACCCGCGGAGGTTTCCCATGGCAGAGCGACGAATAGTCATGATCGACGGCAATGAAGCGACCGCGTCGGTCGCCCATCGCATCAACGATGTGTGCGCCATCTACCCCATCACGCCCTCCTCGAACATGGGCGAGTTCGCGGACGAGTGGTCGGCGCGGGGCCAGACCAACATCTGGGGCATCGTCCCCGACGTGGTCGAGATGCAGTCCGAGGGCGGCGCGTCGGCCGCGGTCCACGGCTCGCTGCAGGCCGGTGCCTTGACCACCACCTTCACCGCCTCGCAGGGCCTGCTGCTGATGATCCCGAGCATGTACAAGATCGCCGGCGAGCTCACCCCGGCGGTCTTCCACGTCTCGGCCCGGACCCTCGCCACGCATGCGCTCTCCATCTTCGGCGACCACTCCGACATCAACGCCGTCCGCCAGACCGGCTGGGGGCTGATCGCGTCGGGCTCGGTCCAGGAGGCGCACGACATGGCGTGCATCGCGCAGATGGCGTCTCTGGCCAGCCGCATCCCCTTCGTCCACTTCTTCGACGGCTTCCGCACCTCGCACGAGGTGTCGAAGATCGAGCTCCTCGAGGACGACGACCTGCGCCATCTCATCGACGACGACCTGGTGCGCGCGCACCGCGAGCGTGCGCTCTCGCCCGACCGCCCGGTGATCCGCGGCACCTCGCAGAACCCGGACACCTTCTTCCAGGCGCGCGAGGCCATCAACCCCTTCTACGAGGCCTGTGCAGGCCACGTGGTCGAGGCGATGGAGACGTTCGCAGCGCGCATCGGCCGCGCCTACCACCTCTTCGACTACGTCGGCGACCCCGAGGCCGAGCGCGTGGTGGTGATCATGGGCTCGGGCGCCGAGGCGGTGCACGAGATGGTGGACTGGCTCAACGACCGCGGCGAGAAGGTCGGGGTCCTCAAGGTCCGGCTGTACCGCCCCTTCTCGGCCGAGCACTTCATGGCCGCCCTTCCCGTCACGACCAGGAAGATCGCGGTCATGGACCGCACCAAGGAGCCGGGCTCGATCGGCGACCCGCTCTACCTCGACGTGATCACCGCGCTGCACGAGGCGAGAACGGCCGGCACCAGCCGCTTCGCGACCGAGCCGGTGGTGGTCGGCGGCCGCTACGGGCTGTCGTCGAAGGAGTTCAACGACACCATGGTGAAGTCGATCTTCGACAATCTCGCCGCCGAGAAGCCGAAGAACCACTTCACCATCGGCATCGTCGACGACATCAGCCACACCTCGCTGCCGATGGACGACGAGTTCACGATCGCCAGTGACGACGTGTTCCGCGGCCTCTTCTACGGGCTCGGCTCCGACGGCACGGTGGGGGCGAACAAGAACTCCATCAAGATCATCGGCGAGGAGACCGACAACTACGCCCAGGGCTACTTCGTCTACGACTCGAAGAAGGCCGGCGCGGTCACCGTCTCCCACCTCCGCTTCGGCCCCCGGCCGATCCGGGCGTCGTACCTGATCCGCAAGGCGCGCTTCGTCGCCTGCCATCAGTGGGTGTTCGTCGAGAAGCTCGACATGCTCGCCCACGCCCAGCCCGGCGGCACGTTCCTCGTCAACTCGCCCTTCGGCCCCGACGAGATCTGGGACCACTTCCCGCGCGAGGTCCAGCAGGCGATCATCGACCTCGGGCTCAAGGTCTACTGCATCGACGCCACCGAGGTCGCGCGCGAGACCGGCATGGGGCGCCGCACCAACACCATCATGCAGACCTGCTTCTTCGCGATCTCCGGCATTCTGCCGCGCGAGGAGGCGATCGAGAAGATCAAGAGCGCGATCAAGAAGACCTACGGCAACAAGGGCGACGAGATCGTGCGCCTCAACTTCGAGGCGGTGGACAGCACCCTCGCCAACCTGCACGAGGTCAAGGTGCCGGACGAGGTCACCGCGACATTCACCCGGCCGCCGACGGTCTCGAGCGAGGCGCCGGAGCTGGTGCAGCGGGTCACCGCGCTCATGCTCGAAGGCAAGGGCGATCTGCTGCCGGTGTCGGCCTTCCCGCCCGACGGCACCTGGCCCACCGCCACCACCCAGTGGGAGAAGCGCAACATCGCGATCGACATCCCGGTGTGGGACGAGGAGCTCTGCATCCAGTGCAACAAGTGCGCGATGGTCTGCCCGCACGCCGCCATCCGCGCCAAGGTGTACGACCCGTCGGCCCTCGAGGGCGCCCCGGCGACCTTCAAGGCGGTCGACTACAAGGCCAAGGACTTCCCCGGCTTCAAGTACACCATCCAGGTGGCGCCGGAGGACTGCACCGGCTGCGAGCTCTGCGTCCGGGTCTGCCCGGCCAAGGACAAGTCGAACCCCAAGCACAAGGCCGTCGACATGGCGCCGCAGATGCCGCTCAGGGAGTCCGAGCGCGAGAACTTCGCCTTCTTCCTCGGCCTGCCCGAGGTGGACCGCACCAAGGTCAAGATCGACGTCAAGGGCGCACAGTTCTTCCAGCCCCTGTTCGAGTTCTCGGGCGCCTGCGAGGGCTGCGGCGAGACCCCGTACGTCAAGCTCCTCACTCAACTCTTCGGCGACCGGCTCCTGGCCGGCAACGCCACCGGCTGCTCGTCGATCTACGGCGGCAACCTGCCCACCACCCCGTACGCGGTCAACGCCGACGGGCGCGGCCCGGCGTGGAACAACTCGCTCTTCGAGGACGCCGCCGAGTTCTCGCTCGGCTTCCGGCTCGCCATCGACCAGACCGAGGCCTCGGCCCGGCGCCTGCTCAAGAACCTGGCCTCGAAGGTCGGCGACGAGCTGGTCGACGAGATCCTGCTCGCCGACCAGACGAGCGAGGAGGGCATCGCGGCGCAGCGCGCCCGCGTAGAGAAGCTGCGCACCAAGCTGGCAGGCCTCAAGGAGCCCGAGGCCGCGACCCTCGCCCACATCGCCGACTACCTGGTGAGAAAGAGCGTGTGGGCGGTCGGCGGCGACGGCTGGGCCTACGACATCGGCTACGGCGGCCTCGACCACACCCTCGGCACCGGCCGCAACGTCAACCTGCTGGTGCTCGACACCGGCGTGTACTCGAACACCGGCGGCCAGGCCTCGAAGGCGACGCCGCTCGGCGCCGTCGCCAAGTTCGCCATGGGCGGCAAGGATGTGCCGGCCAAGGACCTCGGCATGATGGCGATGGCCTACGGCCACGTTTACGTCGCCTCGGTGGCCTTCGGCGCCAAGGACAGCCAGACGGTCCGCGCCTTCCTCGAGGCCGAGTCCTACGACGGTCCGTCGCTCATCATCGCCTACTCGCACTGCATCGCCCACGGCTACCCGATGGCCGACTCGCTCGACCACCAGCTGATGGCGGTGGAGAGCGGCGCCTGGCCGATGTACCGCTTCGACCCGCGGCGCACGGCGATGGGCGAGAACCCGCTCAAGCTCGACTCGAAGGCACCGAAGATCCCCTTCGACCAGTACGCGCTGTCCGAGACCCGGTTCAAGATGCTGGCCAAGGTCGACCCCGAGCGCTCGAAGCGCCTGCTGGCGGAAGCCCAGCGCAACGTGCAGGCGAAGTACGATATGTACCAGCAGCTCGCGAACCTGCACTACGGCGCCGACGCCGACAGCGAATCCAACTGAGGGAGGCGCCATGAATCTCACGACCACATACCTCGGACTCGAGCTCAAGAACCCCATCGTCTGCGGATCCTGCCCCCTCGGCACCAACCTCGAGATGGTGCGCCAGCTCGAGGCGGCGGGCGCGGCGGCGGTCGTGCTGCCGTCGCTCTTCGAGGAGGAGATCCTCGGCGCCGCCAAGGCCGAGATGGCGATGGAGTCCAAGGGCGCCGGCTTCGCCGAGGCCCAGAGCTATCTCCCCGATCCGGCCGGCTACCACGTCGGCCCCGACGGCTACCTCGACCACATCCGGGAGGCCAAGGACGCGGTTTCGATTCCGATCATCGGATCCCTCAACGGTTCGAGCCCCGGCGGCTGGACCCGCTACGCCGAGAAGATCGAGGCCGCGGGCGCCGACGCCATCGAGCTCAACGCCTACTACCTCGCCACCGACCCCGAGGCGTCCGGCGCGGCGGTCGAGGAGCGCACCATCGCCGTCGTGCGCGCGGTGAAGGACGCGGTGTCGATCCCGGTCGCGGTCAAGCTCTCGCCCTTCTACTCCTCGCTCAGCCACTTCGCGCGCGAGCTCGAGAAAGCGGGCGCCGACGGCCTCGTGATCTTCAACCGCTTCTATCAGCCGGACATCGACATCGAGGAGCTCGACGTGGTGCCCAACCTGCGGCTGTCGACCGCCGACGAGCTGCGGCTGCGGCTGCGCTGGCTGTCGATCCTCTCGAGCCAGGTGAAGATGTCGCTCGCCGCCACCGGTGGCGCCCACAACGCGGTCGACGTCATCAAGTCGGTCATGACCGGCGCGCACTCGGTGCAGATGGTGTCGGCACTCCTGATCCACGGCCCCGAGCACATCACGCGCACCCTCGAAGCGATGTCCTTCTGGCTCGAGGAGCACGAGTACGAGTCGCTCGAGCAGATGC
>DATIVB010000014.1:0-5713 GCA_035466375.1 Chondromyces sp. | reverse complement strand
CAGCTCGGCACCGGGCCCGAGGTCCTTTCGCGCACCTTCCGCCGCCTCGAGGACGACGGCATCATCGCCGCCGCGCCGCACCACGTGACGGTGCTCGATCCCGCCAAGCTGCGCGCCCTGGCCGAGTGGATCGAGTAGGGGGGGGCCGTCAGAGCTCGAAGGGCGGCCAGTTGCCGAAGGGCTTGCGCCGGTCAGGCGACTCCGAAACCCACGAAGGTGGGTTGAGCCAGTCGAGGCTCTCGAGCCGATCGAACGGCACCTCGGCTCGATGTCGTCTGAGGGCCTCGATATCCCGATCGGTCGTCGGCAGGTCCCGTTCGAGATCCAGCTCTTGCGACCGCGATTCAGAGTTCGTCATACAGACCTGCGAGCCCGTGCTTGGCGAAGTAGCTTTGAATTTCCGAACGATCGACACCGGGACGGCTGGCCAGGAAACGAATATCCTCCATCTCGCGGAACTTCCGACTGGGGTCGTTCTTGATGGCAAATACCTTCATCGCGATCAGGTGCTCTGGCCGCGGTACCGGTACCTCGAGCCCCTTCGGCCCCTTCGTTCGCCGAACGTTGGCGAACACCTCCCCGGCCGTTTCACCGCTGACGTAGACGACGTCGATCCTGCCCATTGAACCGTCCTCGTGGAGGTGGTTCGAGTACCCCGTCGATCGGTGCAGGGTCTCGTATCCCCGTGCTTCGAGGAATGCGATCAGCTCGTCCTGAGCGGCAGTCTCCGTGACCAGATCGAGATCGAGCGTCGTCCTCGGCATCCCGTACGCGGCCATCGAGACGCCGCCGATCACGGCGAAGGGGTGACCCCGGTCTCCGAGGAAGCTCGAAACGGTATCGATGACTCGTGCGAAGTCCAATGCGCAGCCTCGTCACCCAGCATAGCCGGGCGCGGACGGATCAGGGCGTCTCCGGCGTGGTCTCGGGCTCCACGGCCTCCGGCTCCTCCGCCTCGACGGCCGGCTGATCGACCTCGCCGGACTCGAAGTCCATATCGGTGATGGTCTCCTCGGCGGCGGGGGCCGGCGTCTCGGTGGCGACCTCCTCGGGCGGCGGCGGAGTGGGAGTGCAGCCGAGGACCAGCACGGCGGCCGCGGCGAGGATGGCGAGCGCGTTCTTCATGGTCGAAACCTCCAGTTCCATTCTCAGTGCAGGCGGTCGCGCCGCCTCGGCTGCAGCATACCGAGCACAAGGTTGCAGCGGAAGTCCAGGTCCCACAGCAGCTCGCGCCGCCAGCTCCCCGGCCACAGCAGGCTCAGGGCGCGGGCTGCGGCGGCGAGCTTCGGCCGCATGATGAGCGGCCACAGCAGGGCCGGTCGCTGCAGCGCCAGGTGGCGGGCGGCGGCGCCGGAGACGCGGGCGCGGAAACGGTAGTCGCGCGGCCCGCGGTAAATGTGGTCGTGGTAGGCGACGGCCTCGGGCACGTAGCGCATCTCGAGGCCCGCCTGCGCCACTCGAAAACCCCACTCGGTGTCCTCGAGCGAGGGGTAGGGGAAGCGCGGGTCGAAGGGGTGCTCGAGGGCCCAGCGCCGCGGCAGGGCGAGGTGCGCGCCCCAGGTCGCGTCCCACGGCAGCGGCCGCTCCGGGTCGAGTCGCGCGAAGTTGAACTGGTGGCCGGCGGGGGCCAGCCACTTCATATACGGCGTCACCTCGGCCGCGGGGTCCCACTCGATCCGCCCGAGCGCGACGCACGGCCCGAGTCGCCGCTGCGCCGCCGCGTGCGCTGCGAGGCAGCCCGGATCGGGCCGGGTGTCGTCGTTGAGGAAGAGCACCAGCCCGCCGCGCGCCGCCGCCGCGCCGCGGTTCTTCGCCGGGCCGTTGCCCGCCCGCCGCTGCGCCAGCACCCGAACCGGGAACGACCGCGGCCGCTCGCAGACCGTCCGCGAGGCCGGATCCTCGCCGTCGAGCACCACCACCACCTCGAAGGGCGGCGTCGCCGCATCGAGCTCGGCGTACGCGGCCAGCGACGCGTCGAGCTGCGCCGCCCGGCCCACCGTGGCGATGACTACCGAGATCGCGATGCCTTCCGGATCCATGGTTGTCGGAGTATACGTGGGGCGAAGTCCCGCTCGGATCGATTTGAACTTCGGTGCGCTGGCAGATCTCGGTGTGTCGCTGATCAGGGTCGGGATGAGAAGTCGCGACCGATGAAGGCTGCGATCCGCTCCCGGGACTCGTCATCCACCGCCGTGCCGGCGAGACGCGCACCGAGGGTTTATTGATCGACCATGCCATTGGCGATCACGGTCCGGACGAACTCCATGTCCTTCTCACGCCCGGCGACGTACTTGGAGATCACGAGGTCGTGGATCTCCAGACACAGACCGACGGCGCCCCGGGTCCGCGGTGATTCGACCCTGACGACACGCTCCTGCCAGCCGTCCGGCAGGATCGCGGTCTCGGGCCCGACGCCTTGAGCGTAGTACCCGAAGGTCTCGTGAAACGGCGACAGCTCGCCGATGGATCCGTCGACCAGCTCCCATCGTTCGGGATGGTTTTTCGGCCAGACGTCCGCCTCCATGGACTTTCGGAGGTCGGCGGGAGCATCCGGAAACTGACCAAGCACGGCCTGGCTTCCGATGACAACGATCTCGTTGTCGTCGGCGATGGTCGCCGCCGCCCGGATGACGTGCTCGAGCTGCTCCCGGGTCACCGCGAGACCTCCTTATCACTGAGTCGACGGAGGATCTCCCACCGCTCACGGGGCTCGAGGACACCTGCAAAGGGCGAGCTCTGGCGCAGCGCGCGGGCGTGCTCGGAGGGATCGGTGATTCGCGCGATGACCTTGTCGAGCGGGGCACTCAGGGTTTCCAACCAGGCCTCGGCCCAGAACCGCGACACCGATCCGGACTCGAGCCACCCGCGAACCCGATCGCGCGCCTGCTCGAGCAGCTCGGGCCGCTCCCGCAGCTTGCGCGCCACCTCGCGGTGCAGGGCGAGGCTCCGTTCCTCCGCGACTTGGTGGGTCACTCCTGACATCTGAACGAGTATACCCACGGTAACGAGCCCCGTACCAATGGTGATTTCGGCTGCGCCGGTCGGAATCTTCAGGCGATCGGTTGCGGCGCCCGAACTCGAGAGACTCCGGTCGAACGGTCTAAAGAGCCTCGCCGCTCGGGCGTCCGCAAGCGCAGAAAATAGGCAAAATCACTCAGAGTGATGAGAAAAACCATCCAAATGAGCCATTGCGTGCGCAACCTCGAGGCCCTACTGTTCTTCAAGAGGGCGTTTCCAGCAACAGGCGAGAGGAGTCGACCGATCGCCACGAAGGCATGTTCGCGGTTCTCGACACACGACCCCGCGGATCACAGGAGGGCGGGCCCGGTGCAACGACCGGGCCTTTTCTGATGATCCGCCCGCCGCCGCACCGCGCGCTCCTGGCGATCACGATGGTGATCGCCGGTGCGGCGGCGGGTTCATGGGGGGAGGAGCTGGTCAGCGGTCAGCTCGCCATCCGCGGTGCGGTGCTGCGGGTTTCTCCCGAGCGTCAGGATATCGACCCAGGTCGGCCGACCGTCGTGCACACCGCCCTCGGAGACCTGCGCCCGGACCAGATCCCGTCCGGCCTGCAGGTCGTCGGCGACCTCAGCGGGCCCGGTCTCGATCTGCCGTTGAGGCTGAGCACGTCACCCGGCGATCCGTTCAGGATCCCGGGCCTCAACCGCGAAGGCACGTACACGCTGTCGGGCATCCGCCTGATGGAGGGAGAACGGACTGTTTCGGCCGCAGTCCCCGAAGCCGTGGAGATCGTCGTCCATCGGCTGGTGATCTCGTCCATCACCTCTCGGGCGCTGACGCCGGACGAAATGGATGCGTACGGCATCGTCATTGACTCCGACAACTACACCGCCTGGCACTACACGGTGGGCTTCCAGATCGAAGGCGGTACGGTGGAGGTGCCATTCGACCTCCTCGTCGGACCGCAGGGAATGACGCTGCTCGACCAACCCGGCGAATACTCGATGCCGGTGCCGCGGCCTGATCTGCCGGAGGTCCCGGTGCCGACGGTCAACTCCGCGGCGCTCGAGCCGCTGCCGTCGTCGCTGCCCGATCTCTCCGGACGAGATCTCGAGACGGTCCTGTCGACGCCGATCCCGGGCTTCATCGTCATCCCCACCGACATCGCATTCCTCAACCAGTTCTTCGCGGTGATCATGGTCGTGCAGAACGGCGCGCTGGCGGGCAGCGGTCTGGAGCTGCACGACCTCGCCGGCGTGCTCGAGCTCTCGGGTGACGGCCTGCGGCAGGCGGAGACGCAGCCGCCCACCATCCCCGGCGAAGCGGTCCCGGTGCTCGATCCGGGGCCCGACGGAGAGCCCGGCACCAGCGACGACCTCACATTCATCGTTGCCCAGGCGAGCGGTCAGGCGACGTGGCTGGTGGAGGGCCTGCGCGAGGGCCAGCACCGTTTGACGGCTCATCTCACCGGGGAGATCCGCGGCCTCGCGTCGGGCCGCCCGGTCCCCGTGGAGGGCAGGATCCCCGGTGTGGTCGTGGTGCGGGACCCCCGCTTCGCGCTCACCTTCTTCCACCCGAACGTGGTGCGATCCGGGGAACGCTACGACTTCCGGGTCTCGGTGACCAATACTTCCACAACGCCGGTCTACGACCTGACTCTCGAGCTGCCGGCCAACGCGATCTCGGGGGCCCGCCTCGTGGCCGCGGGCGACGACCCTGCGGACTGGATCGAAGAGGGCCAGAACCTGCCGGTCCAGCGCGTCCCCGAGCTGCTTCCGGGCTCCACCTCGATGGTGCGCTGGACTTTGGAGTCGCGGCGCACCGGCCGAGTGGTGGCCTCGGCATTCAACTCGTCGAACCCCATCGATGCCCGATTCGTCTTCGAGATCGGTGTCGGCGAGCTCGGCATTCCGCTGTCGCCCGAGTCCATCGTGCTGCCGCCTGTGGTTGACCTGCTGCCTGCCGAGACGGTGTTGGAGCCCGCCCTCGAGCTGCTGGGTCTCGCGCACTCGCTTGCCACCGCGCCGAACGGCGTCGAGGTGGACCTGCCGCCGGTGGGGGAAACGGTGGTCATGCTGCGCGGGGTCGAGCTGGCGGCCGCGGGCCAGCGTGTCGCGTTCGGCGAGCCGCTCGACCGCGCGGTGGTGGGGTTCGGGCTGGAGTGGATGGGATCGAGGCAGTGGAGCTCCAGCTTCGACTTCTTGCGCCGCCGGTCGCGGCGTGGGCACGAGCTGGAGAACGCCGTCGCAGCCCACCTCGGCAACCGGATGGACGCCCTCGGCGCTTCGGACGCACTGGCCGAGCTCCAGGAGCTCGCCGTCACCGGTCGGCCGATGCTCCTGGCCTTCGCTCGAGGAGCGGGATACGGCAACGACGCCAGGCTCGTGCTCGTGGGTTCGGACAGCGGCCGCACCGCGGCCGGCCAGAGGGCCGACGTCGACCTCTTCTCGCGGGCGCTCGAGGGTGCGACGATCCTGGGCGTCGAGGCGGGCGGGTGGTCGGGTGA
Organism: Chondromyces sp.; assembly: GCA_035466375.1. GTDB lineage: Bacteria > Acidobacteriota > Thermoanaerobaculia > Thermoanaerobaculales > Sulfomarinibacteraceae > Sulfomarinibacter. The sequence continues at coordinate 246 of DATIVB010000014.1, read as the reverse complement.
AATCGGGGTGGTGGCCGTGCCGCTCGCCGACGACGGGAGTTGGCAGGAGGCTGGCTATCAGGCCCAGCTCTGGGGGACCGCGTCGGGCGATATCGACCTCGAGGTCGTCATCGTCCTGCCGGACGGCAGCACGCGGCGCTTCGCAGCCCCGGAGGCCATCGAAACCCGAAACGGCAGCCTGGCCATCCTGGACGTGGGCCCCGATCTCGAGACCTCGGTGCTCTGGTTGGACACCGACGGGGACGG
>DATIVB010000013.1:0-2476 GCA_035466375.1 Chondromyces sp. | reverse complement strand
TGCTGGGCGCCTGCCGCCGAGCACAGCAGCAGGATCCCAGCACCGATAATCAGGCTTCTTCTCATCTCGTTCCTCCTTTTCCTTCCTCTCGAAATTTCTCCAAGAAAAACCAAAACGACGAACCGTGACTCCGCTGATCGTCGCGAAAACCGGGAGCGGAAGTCAATACCGAAATCCAATCCTCCTTTCGATTCAGACTCCCTTTGGCGCGTTTGAACGGTCGGCCAGCGCCGCGCGGACATTTCCTCCGGCCGCCTTCAGCTGCGCGCGAGCGACCTCGAGGTCGAGGCCGCGCCGCGCCATGACGATGGCCGTCTTGACCTCTCCGCCGGCGGCGTCGTACAGCCGTGCCGCGTCCTCGCGGGAGACCTCGCCCGCGGCCTGGATGATCCGCAGCGCGCGGTCGCGGAGCTTGGCCGAGCCGGCGCGCAGATCGACCATGAGGTTGCCGTAGACCTTGCCGACCCGCACCATGGCCGCGGTGGTGATGGCGTTGAGCACGGCCTTGGTCGCCGAACCGGCCTTGAGCCGCGTGGAACCGGTGAGCACCTCGGGACCGGTGTCGAGGGCGAGGACGAGATCGGCAACCGCGGGGTTCATGCCGGGAGGCGCGCAGGTGAGGAGAATGGTTCGCGCCCCGTTGCCCCGCGCCGTCGCCAGCGCGCCGAGGACGTAGGGTGTGACCGAGCTCGCCGAGATGGCGATCAGGAGATCGCCGCTGCCGAGGTGCCGGGCGGCCGCCGCACCGTCCTCGGCGATGTCCTCTGCACCTTCCCGGGCGGCGAAGACGGCGTCCCGGCCGCCGGCAATGACCGCCCGAATCCGCTCGGGTTCGGTCCCGAAGGTGGGTGGGCACTCGGCGGCCTCCAGGATGCCCAGACGGCCGCTCGTCCCGGCGCCGGCAAACAGGACCTCGCCGCCGCCCTCGAGAGTCTCCGCCACCCACTCGGCCGCCTGCGCGATGAACTCGCGGCTGCGCAGGGCGGTCTCCAGGCCGCGCCGGTCCTCCTCGAGCAGCAGGGAGACCACCTCGGGGATCGTCAGCGTGTCGAGTCCCTCGCTCGAGGGGTTCGAGGCCTCGGTCGGGAGGGTCCCCCAGCCGTTGTCCGTCGCCGGTGCGCCGTCCTCCAGCGTGGGGCGAAGCGGAGCGTCGGTCATCCGGACCGTTCCGATCACCGCCGGTCGATCCGCCGGGGGCTCCCGGAGACGGCATCCGACCCCCGGGTGAACGGCTCGACGCGAGAGAGAGATGAATGGAGACTCATTGCACTTCGGAAGATTAGCCCGGACGGCGCGCCGTGTCCATGACATGCCCGTGACATTTTTCAACCGAAGAAGAGGTAGCAGACGAGGATCGCCGCCACGGCGCCCGTGACGTCCGCAGCCAGCCCGCACGCCAGCGCGTGCCGCGTGCGGCGGATGCCGACCGAGCCGAAGTAGACGGCGAGGATGTAGAAGGTGGTCTCCGTGCTGCCCTGGATCACGCTCACCAGCCGCCCGGCGAACGAGTCGGCGCCGTGCGCCTCCATGGTCTCGAGCATGAGTCCGCGCGCACCGCTGCCGGACAGGGGCCGCATGAGCGCGGTCGGCAGGCCGTCCACCCAGCGGGTGTCCACGCCCGCGTGCGCCACCGCCCAGCGCACGCCGTCGAGCAGGACGTCGAGGGCTCCGCTCGCGCGGACGACCCCGATGGCCACCAGCATGGCCACCAGGTAGGGAATGATCCCGACCGCGACCTTGAAGCCGTCCTTGGCGCCGTCGACGAACACGTCATAGAGCGGCTGGCGCCGGCGCGCCGCGAGGAACACGAAGCTCACGATCACGGAGAAGATCAGGAAGTTCGAGAGCACCGAGCTCTGCAGCTGCATCGCCTCGCGATCGAGGCGCGTGAAGTACAGGATCATCCCCAGGACCAGCATCGTCAGACCGCCCAGATAGGCGAGGATCACGGGGTCCCACAGCCGCAGCCGCTGCACGCCGGCGGTGACGACCAGGCCGACGATGGTCGAGCAGAAGGTGGCGATGAGCGCCGGGATGAAGATGTCGGTGGGATCGGCCGCACCCATCTGCGCCCGGTACACGAAAATCGTCGCCGGGATCACCGTCACCGCCGACGTATTGAGAACCAGAAACAGGATCTGGTCGTTGCTGGCCTCGTCCGGCTCGGGGTTCAACTGCTGCAGCTCGCCCATGGCCTTGAGGCCGAGCGGCGTGGCCGCATTGTCGAGCCCGAGCATGTTGGCCGCCATGTTCATCACGATCGAGCCCATGGCCGGGTGGCCCTCGGGGATGCCGGGAAAGAGCCGCCGCAGGAGCGGCCCGAAGCCGCGGGCCAGGAGGTCGACGGCGCCGCCCTTTTCACCCAGGCGCATGACGCCGAGCCACAGGCACATCACGCCGGTGAGCCCGAGGGCGATCTCGAACCCCACCTTGGCCATGTCGAAGGCCGCGCCCACCATGGCCGCCCACACGCCGA
>DATIVB010000012.1:0-3716 GCA_035466375.1 Chondromyces sp. | reverse complement strand
ATAGCCGCTGTCGGGGTCGACCTCACCCCGCACCGCCGCCTCGATGGTGTAGTTGTGCCCGTGGCCGTGCGGGTTGTTGCACTTGTCGAAGACCTCGCGGTTCCACTCGTCCGAGCGGCTCGGGTTGTGGAGCCTGTGCGCTGCCTCGAAGTAGACCTTGACCGTGACTGTCGTCGCCATGCGTTCTCCCCTCAGCATAGCGCGGGCCGGGTCGGTGGTATTCCTGGGAGCACGCCGTGGGCGTGGGGTTCGGGTCGGGAGGTCAAGGGGTCAAGAGGTCAAGGGGTTAAGAGGTCAAGGGCTTAAGAAGTTAAGGAGTCGAGCTTCACCTCTTCACTCTTCACCCTTCACCTTCTTCACCCTTCACCCTTCACCTTCTTCACACCGCTCCCCTCGAGCCGGCGGTACACGTCCTTCCGGCGGTCGCGGAGGAACGGGAAGTGCTCCCGCGCCTGGCGCACGACCTCGGCATCGAGGTCGCCGATCACGACGCCGGGCTCGTCGGCCAGGGTGGCGCTGACCGCGCCCCACGGGTCGAGGAGGCTGGTGTCCCCGCGGTGGGGGTAGCCCTCGGCCTCGCCGACCCGGTTGACGCCGAGCACCCAGGCCTGGCAGTCCATGGCGCGCGCCGCAAGCAGGGTGCGCCAGGCTTCGGCGCGCCGGGTGGGCCAGTTGGCGATGACGATGAAGAGGTCGGTCGCCTCGGCGGCCGCGCGGAAGAGCTCCGGGAAGCGGAGGTCGTAGCAGATCAGTGGCGTGACCCGGACGCCCTCGATCTCGATCGACGCGAGTGCCTCGCCCGGCTCGTAGTGCTCGGGCTCGCCTGCGAGCGAGAAGGGGTGGATCTTGCGGTAGTGGAGGACCTCGTCGCCGTCGGGCGAGAAGATGCCGCAGGCATTGGCCGGACGGGTGTCCCCGGGCTCGGCGTAGCCGCCGAGCAGCCAGATCCCGTAGGCGGACGCCGTGCCGGCGAGGAAGGTGCGGATGGTGGCGGCGTGCTCGGCCATCTCGTCGGAACGCATCGAAAATCCGGTGGCGAACATCTCGGGCAGGGCGACGACTCGCGCACCCTGCTCGGCGGCCTTCTGCAGGAGCGTTGCCGCCCGCGCGAAGCTCGTGGCGGGGTCCTCCCAGGCGATGTCGAGCTGGATACCGGCGACGATCACGGGCCGTGGCCCTTTCGGGCGCGCGCGGCCGGGTCGGCGTCGGGCCCCGGTCGGGTCCGACCCTGCGGCGCCGGGGCGGGGGATGGCATGTTGCGCTGCATCGGCGTCCTCCGCTGCTGATCGAGCGTAGCATGCGGGGTCGCCGGTTCTGCCATAATGTCGGCGTCTGATGGATGACATCTCGCGAGATTTTCCGGGCGTTCGCTCCTCCTCCCACCCGCGGCGGCGGATGCCGCGGACCCCGGTCCTGACGGCCATCATCGTCCTCAACGTGGCGGTCTTCCTCGCCTGGCAGGCGGCGTCGATGGCGCCGGCCCTCGGCGAGTTCATGATCACCAACTTCCTGGTCAGCACCACCCATCTCGCGCACGGGCTGGTTTGGACGGTCGTGACCGCGGCCTTCTCGCACAACGAGCTCTGGCACCTGGCGATCAACATGTTCGTCCTGTGGAGCTTCGGGAGCGTGCTCGAGCGCCTGTGGGGCTGGCGGGTCTTTCTCACGTTCTACCTGGTGGCGTCGGTGACGGCGTCCATCTCGCACTGTCTCGGCTCGTCGCTGCTGATGCACAACCCGGACATCCCCGCCCTCGGGGCCTCGGGCGCCGTCAGCGCCCTGCTGCTGGCCTACGCCCTGCTCTTCCCCCGCCACCGGATCCTCCTCTTCGGCATCATCCCGGTGCCCGCCCTCGCCGGAGTCCTGGCCTTCGTCGGCATCGACCTTTGGGGGCTGATCGCGCAGAGCCGGGGCGGCGGCCTGGCCATCGGCCACGGCGCCCACCTCGGAGGCGCCCTCGCCGGGGCCGTGATGTACCTTCTCTTCCTCCGTGGCCGGCCCGCCGCGGGGGTCGCGGGAGAGTCCGGACCGGTGCAGCGGGCCCCCATTCTGAGCCCGGAGGAGGCCTCCGAGTTCGAGCGCATCCGCACCAAGATCGAGACCCAGGGGCCGCAGAGCCTCAACCCCAAGGAGCAGGACTTCCTCGCCCGGCTGCGGGAGAGGGTGATGCAGGCCCAGGCCGCCGCCCCGCCCGAGCGCTGAGGGCGGCGCCCGGACTGCTCCTTGCCGCGGCCGCCCGGCGCCGGGTACCATGCCGGAGGCTGACCGCGGGGTCCCCGGAAAGGAAGGCAGCATGGAGCGGAGCGAACGCGAGGTCCGGATGGAGACCTTCGACTCCTTCAAGGAGGTCTTCGCCAGCGCCCCGATCCGCCTGATGAGCCGCACGGTCAGCGCCATGCGGGCGAAGGGCTACGACGATCTCGCCTCCGCGATCGGCGACCTCGACTGGCGGACGGTGCCCGCCGACGACCCCGAGGACCCCGACCTCCGCCACGACTGGCAGAGCATGCTGGAGGCCGCTTTCGGCCACATCGACTCCTGGCTGCGCCAGCTCTCGCCGCACCCCATGGGCTACAACCTCGACTCCATCGGCTTCCCGGTGGTCACGCGGGCGTGGAGCGCCATGTGGTTGCGCCAGCTCGGCCTCGAGTTCGCCAACCGGCCGCAGGCGCAACCCGAGGTCCTCATCTTCCACGGCGGCAACCAGGCCCTGCAGGCGTCACTGCTCGGCGTCGCCGAGGCGCGCCGCAACCGGGTCGGGGCCTCGCAGCCGGCAACGGTGCTGGTGCCGATCCCGACCTTCTCCTGCCCCATGGACCAGATGGCGCTGCAGGGGATGCAGGTCTGCTTCCTCCCCCCCGGGAACGCCGACATGGACCCGCACGTGGACGACCTGGCGCAGGTTCCTGAGGGCGTCGACATCGACGCCGTGTACCTGATGCCGATCAACAACCCGACCGGGAGGACCCTGGGGCCCGAGAGGATGCGGGCGTTCGTCGACGGCGTTCTCGAGCGCTGGCCGCACGCCGGGATCATCCTCGACTCGGTGTACGTCCGCCTGCACCCGCGCTACCGAGAGCTGCTCGCCTGGTACCGCGAGGACCCGCGGTACGCGGAAGCGGTCGTCTTCATCGATTCGCTGTCCAAGACCCACGGCGTCACCGGGCTGCGCTCGGGGGCCATCCTGACCCGGTCGTCGACGCTCCGCAACGGCATCGTGCGCTACGCCCAGAACGTGATGGCTGGGCCATCCAACGCCATGCAGGCGGTGATGCTGGCCCTGCTGGCGCCCTTCGCCCTCGGCGACGACGAGGTCGCGGCCCACCGCATCCGGCTGCAGCTGCGCATCGGCCGCCACCTCCAGCGCCGCCGCCGGCTGCTCATGCGGTCCGCCTTCGACCAGTACCCGGCGCTCTTCGCCGCCGAGCAGCCGATGCTCCCCGATCCGGAAGGTTTCGACTGGGAGGGCTCGATGTACGCGGACCCCAGGCTTTCGGGGAAGGTCCTCGAGCTCGCCGACGAGCGCGGCGTGTCGCCGACCGTGGCCTTCTACCTTGAAACCGGCATCGGCGGCGTGCCGCTGGAGGGCTTCTGCCGCAACCTCAACCTCGAGCGCCACGGGCTGGTGGTCAACGCCGACTCGGACGGCCTCAAGGCCTTCCAGGAGGAAGCGAGGCGGTTCGTGCGGCTGTCCTTCGGCATGACGCCGCCGCCGC
>DATIVB010000011.1:0-2095 GCA_035466375.1 Chondromyces sp. | reverse complement strand
CCGGCCAGCCGCCACTGCCCCGTGAGATGCAGCTCGTCCAGCGCCGCCCGGCCCTCCGCGTGGAGCCGGACGTCCTCCACCGACGCCGCCTCGAGCTGCCACTGCAGGTCGTCGGTGTCCCCTTGCGCCACGAGCTCGAGTGTGCGACCCGAGAGCGAGCCCCAGGCCGGGTCCTGCCAGCCGAGCCGGGCATCGATTCCGAGAGTGTCGAGAGGTCCTTCGAGCTCCGCGCGGGCCGTCAGCGGCCCGCCGCTCACCGGCAGCCGTCCGAGCGCGTCCGGCAGCCAGGGCTCGAGTGCGGACACCAATCGCGCCGGGCTCGGCACCTCGAGCCCGATCTCGGCCGACACCCGCCGATCGAACATCACCCGCCCGCCGGCTTCGAGCCGGGCGTCCGCGACCTCGATGACCAGCTCGCGCACCCGCACGCCGTCCTCGATGGTCCGTGCTTCGAGCGACAGCACACCGCCCGGCCACGACGCCTCGAGGTCGGCCTGCCCCTCGATGCGTGCCGGGTTGAAGATCTCGGGCGTCGCGGGGAAGGTGACGTCCGCGGTTCCCGAGATCGTCAGGGGTCCGGGAACCCACTCCGCGATCTTCGGCGGCAGCCTGCCGGCCGCCGGAGCTGTGCCTGCGCCGTCGAACGACGCCCGCAGCTCGAGTCGGCTCCTCTCCTGCAGCTCGAGCTCGAGAAAGCCCCACTCCGGGCTCGAGGCCTCGAGCCGGGGGCGTCCCTCGACGCCCTGCAGCCGCAGCTCGCCGATGGGATAGCCGGCGACCACCACCGCTTCGCCCCGGTGCTGCAGCATTCCTTCGAGGCCCCCGCGCTCCGACCAGCCGATGGCGCCGGCGAGCCGGAGCTCCCCGCGCGGCTCGATGCGCCGCGCCAGCTCGGGGTCCCACCAGCGCACCAGCCGCTCGAGCCCGGCTTGAAGCTCGAATTCGGTCTGCAGGCCCGCATCGCCGCCGAGCCGCACCCGCGCGGTGCCCGTCGCCGAAACCTCCGACGGCTCTCCGGTCGCCACCTCGAGGCCGATCGACTCCGGTCCGAGGGTCCAGCCGAGCTGCACCGCCGGGACCTCGAGGATCCGCCCCTCGCGCACCGCGCGCAGAACATCGGCTGTCGCGCGGCCTTCGGCCCGACCGCACTCGAGGGCGCCCGTGACCGATACCTGGCGCGCGACGATCCGGTCGACGCCCGTCGTCGACCACAGGACCTCGCGGACCGCGATCTCGAGCTCACCGATCTCGAGGGCCTCGAGCGGCAGCCGGCCGCCGGCCTCCTGGCTCTCGGCCGCCGGCGGGGGTAGGTTGCGGAGGTCGAGCAGTCCGCCGCTGATCTGCACCCGGTCCACGCGGCGCGGGGGTACCAGCAGCCCGGTCCAGTCCCAGGAGAGAGCCGTTGTGTCGGCTACGGCGACCGTCGACCCGCGGTACGCGAGCTCGAGGTCCTCGATCCGGAGCGAGCCCGCGAGCACGCCGAGCCGGACGTCCCCCGCAGTGATCGTCCAACCGGTGCCGGCGGTCAGCCGGTCCGTGGCCAGGTCCCACAGCGCGCGCTGGACCGGTCGCAGGGAGAGCGCGACGAGTGCGGCGGTCAGAATGGCCGCGACCACCAGCGCCGCCAGGAGCGCGCGGCGTCCCCAACGCGCGCTGCGGGAGCGCGTCATGACTCGATGTCACACTGCGCCGACCCGCCTGCGGGACCGGAACCGGAGAGCATCTCGTGAGCCACCGTCCGCAGACCGGAAGCGACCCCGGCCACGACGGCGTCACCACGGCTCCGGCCCGCCAGGAAACCGGCGGCGGCGACGACCAGCATCGAGGCCACCGGGAATCGCTGCACGGCGCCGCGCCAGTCGACCGCGCCGGGCAGGAGGCGGTCGAGCAGGCGGTCGGGATCGAGCGCAGCCTCGACGTCGCCCTCGAGGGTGTTTCGGGCGACCGCGGCAGTCGCCCGCCGGGCCACGTCCTGGACGTCGCGAGGGTCGAGCTCTCCGCCCATCGCTCGAGCTCCCGCTAGTTACGCTTCCGCGCCAGGAACCCGCCCAGGAACCCCACCGCCAACGCGATCAGCGCCGCAGTCCCCGGGTTC
>DATIVB010000010.1:0-2009 GCA_035466375.1 Chondromyces sp. | reverse complement strand
GCCGGGGCTGGAACCGCGGCTCTTCGCGCCGGGCATCGTGTCCACCGGGCTGCAGACCAGGGACGTGGCCATGACTCCGGACGGTCGCGAGCTGTACTTCGCGGTCACCGCCGGCGCCGCCACCATGATCATGGTCACCCGCGAGCTCGACGGGGTGTGGACGGAGCCGGTGGTGGCGCCGTTCTCGGGCCGCTTCCTCGACATCGAGCCGGCCATCTCGTCCGACGGGCAGCGCTTCTTCTTCCTCTCGACCCGGCCGCAGGCCGGTCAGGAGCCCAGAGAAGGCTGGGTCTACCAGGACATCTGGGTTATGGATCGCGAGGGCGACGGTTGGGGCGAGCCCTACAATCTCGGCCCGCCGGTCAATACGGAGGCGCCCGAGTACTTTCCGTCAGTGACCGCCGACGGAACGCTCTACTTCACCCGCGAAGGCGCCGACGGTGTGTCCTCGATCTACCGCTCGCGGCTGCTCGACGGCGCCTACACGGAGCCCGAACTGCTGCCGCCGCAGCTCAACTGCGGAACGAACCGTTTCAACGTCTTCGTCTCCCCCGACGAGAGCTTCGCCATCGTGCCGGCCATGGGCCGCGACGACAGCCTCGGCGGCGTCGACTACTACGTCGTGTTCCGTAGCGACGACGACACCTGGTCGGAGCCCGTCAACATGGGGCCGACCGTGAACCAGTCGTCGGGCCGCGAGTGGTCGGCGTCGCTGTCTCCGGACGGGCGGTACCTCTTCTTCATGTCCTCACGCCAGCAGGCCGGCGCCGATCCGATTCTCACCGGCCGGTCCATCAGCGAGCTTCTGGAGATGTCCCTGGAGCCGGGCCGCGGCTCGTCCGACATCTGGTGGGTCAGCACCGAGGTCATCGCGCGGCTGCGCCCGGAAGGTTCCTGAGGATCGGCGGCGGCGGGAGAACCCTGGAGGCGCAGAACCACAGAGGCACAGAGGAAACAGAGCGAGCACAGAGCCGCCCACCCACCCTCGTCGCAACCACGAAGACACGAAGACACCAAGGAATTCACAAAGCCCACCCACCCCCCGAAAGGGAGGCGGCGGGTCAGGGCAGACGTCGCATTGGCCGCAGCTGCGACGCGAGGCGGTGACCTGCGCTCTCTGAGAGCGCCGGCCTCGCCGCTTCTCTTCTTCATTCAATGGATGTCAGGGACGTGCCCCCATGTCCTGAATAGGGGAGAGGTGCAAGGCAGAACCGCCGTGCCCGGGGCACGGCGGCCGGTGAGAAGCGTGGCGACGACGAGCGCTCGCGGTCGGAGATCGCCCGCTTCTCACCGGCGACAGGCAATCCGATTGCCTGTCGTTCTGCCGTCTCGAAGGCGCGGTGTTCGCCACCCTGAGCATCCACCTCTTCGTGCGGGCGGGTGGTGGGGCGGAGCTTCGTGTCTTGGTGTCTTCGTGGTTGCGACGGGGCGGGTGGGCTCTGTGATTCCTCTGTGCCTCTGGTGGACTCTCCTGCGTGCAGCGGCTTCGGCCGGGTCTCGTCCCCGGCGGTCTCGTGTAGAATCGGTGACCCTGATGAAGAAGCCCAAGCACTCCCTTCCCGATGCCCGCGGCTACTTCGGCGAGTACGGCGGCCGCTTCGTGCCGGAGACCCTGATGGCGCCGCTGGCCGAGCTCGAGGCGGCCTACCGCGAGGCGGCCGCCGACCGCGGGTTCCAGGCACGCCTCGACGATCTGCTGGCCAGCTACGTCGGCCGGCCGACGCCGCTGTACTCGGCGCGGCGGCTGTCGGCGCGCCTCGGCGGCGCCCGCATCTGGCTCAAGCGGGAGGACCTCTGCCACACCGGTGCCCACAAGATCAACAACGCCCTCGGCCAGGGCCTGCTGGCGCATGCGATGGGCAAGACGAGGGTGATCGCGGAGACCGGCGCCGGCCAGCACGGGGTGGCGGTGGCGACGGCGGCCGCCCTGCTGGGGCTGGAGTGCCGCGTCTACATGGGCGTCGAGGACATGCGCCGCCAGGAGCTCAACGTGGTCCGAATGCGCCTCA
>DATIVB010000009.1:0-3351 GCA_035466375.1 Chondromyces sp. | reverse complement strand
CGCGTATACTGCACGGGCGCGCAATCGTGCAAAAAAAAGCGCGCACGAGGAGGGCCCATGCTACGACGAGCGACGATTCTCGCGCTCACCGTCCTGATCGGCGCGGCGGTGGGATGCTCGAGGCAGGAGCCGACCGGAGCGGATGCCGCGGACGAAGCGTACCAAGCCCTGAAGACGGCGTGGGACGCGGCCGACACCAGCGAGGCGAAGGCCTCTCTCGCCGAGGACTTTCTCAGCCGTTTCCCCGACACCGACCACAGCGGGTCGATGGCGTGGCGGATCGCGTACTACCGCGGGGAGGCGCTCGATGAACCCGGGCGCGCGTGGGCCGCGATCGCCGCGGCACTGCCCCAGATCGAGGACCCGGAGCAGCGCTTCGAGGCCGGCATGGCGGGCCTGAGCCTCGCAGGCTCGACCGAGGTGCCGCTCGATCTCGCCGAGGTCGCCGGCGCGCTGGCCGCAGTGCGACCGCTGTCCTTCAACGAGAACTCCGACGTCGCCGAGACCGCAGTCCAGCTCGAGCGCTGGGATCTGGCCGAGGCCCACAGCCGCGCCGCCCTCGAGCTCGCGACCCCCGAGCAGCTCCGCGCCGACTACCCGGATGCCGGGTACACCGACGAGCAGGTCGAGACCCGCGTCCGCTACCGCCGCGCCTCGCGGCTCGCGATCAACGGCTGGGCGCTTTTCAACCTCGGTGCCGAGGACGAGGCCTTCGCCCGCTTCGACGAGGCGGCTGCTGTGGGCAGCGAGAACTTCCTCGGCGTCCCCAACAATCCCCTGTACCAGTACTGGGGGCGCGCCGCACTCGCCGCAGGCGACTACGAGGCGGCGATCGACATGCTCGGGGCCGAGGCGATCTTCGGCCAGGACCGCGAGGCCGCGGGACCCTTCCTGCGCGAGGCCTTCGCCGCCAAGACCGGCAGCGAGGAGGGCTACGAAGAGTTCCTGTGGGCGACCCGCAACCGCCTCGCCAGGCCGGCCGTCGACTTCGAGCTTCCCGACTACGAGGGAACGCCCCACCGGCTGTCCGACACCTCCGGCAAGGTCACCCTGCTCGCCTTCTGGTTCCCCACCTGAGGCGGCTGCCGCGTGGAGTTGCCACGCCTGCAGCCGCTGTATGAGAAGTACAAGGACCAGGGATTCGAGATCATCGCCGTCGACGGCAAACGCGACACCGAGCGCGCCGTCAAGTTCATCGAGGACAACGGCCTCACCTACACCACGCTCGAGAACGGAAGCGGCGACCTGGAGGTCGCCGACCGGCTCTACCGGGTCATCGCCTACCCCTCGTCGTTCCTGATCGACCGCGATGGCAAGGTGATGTACTACCACCTCGGTTTCGAGGCCGGCGACGAGGAGCACCTGGAGGAGGAGATTCAGAGTCTGCTCTGACGGATTTCGAATTTCGAATTTCGAATTGGCCCCCACCCGCCCGGGTGGGGTTTTTCGTGGCGTGCTCGGGCGCGTGCGGCGTGAAGGAACTTCGGAACCTGAGACGTGCGGCTCATCCGGAATCGCATCGGATCAAGGCAACGGATACGACCCGTGCCCGTCTCCGTCTCCGTGCCCGGATTCAGGTTCAGTGACGGCGGCAGGTGACAGTGGCAGCTGCAGGGTCAGAGGGCAGCGACCGTGGCAGTGGCAGTGGCAGTGGCAGTGGCAGTGGCAGCGAGCCGGGGGCGCGACCGCGGCATGGCCACCTCCGGGGGCGACCATGACCAGACACGGTCGCTGTTCCAGGCGTCAGCGCGAACCGTCGCAACCACGAAGGCACCAAGACACCAAGCAATACACCAAGGGTTCTCTTCGTGAACATCTTCGTGTCTTGGTGTCTTGGTAGTTCAACCTCGGGCGGGGGGTGGAAATCCGAAATCCGAAATCCGAAATCCGAAATGGGTGGGCGGGCGGCATTCCTAATTCCTAATTCCGAATTCCGAATTCACTCGAGACGCGCCCATCCCACGGAGTTCCAGATGAGCCTCACGTTCCATCGTTCCAACGTTTGGACGTTTGGACGTTCCCCCGACGTGGATTCGCCGTCATAATGAGGGCGTGCCGAGAATCAACGACGATGTGGTGATCGACGACGCCGAGCTGCGATTCGAGTTCGCGCGCAGCTCGGGGCCGGGCGGCCAGAACGTCAACAAGGTGGAGACCAAGGTACGCCTGCTCTTCGACGTCCGCAGCTCACCGTCACTGACGCCGGAGCAGCGGGAGCGGATCGAGGATCAGCTGGCGACCCGGATCACCCGCGACGGTGTCTTCCATGTCACGTCCCAGCGCCACCGCAGCCGTGAGGCCAACCGCCGGGCCGCCGTCGAGCGCTTCACCGAGCTGATCGCGGGCGCCCTCGAGGAGGAAGAGCCGCGGCGGCCCACCAGAGTGCCCCGGAAGGCCAGGAAGAGGCGGCTGGAGGAGAAGCGGCGCCAGTCGCGGAAAAAGGCCCTGCGCGGGCTGCCCGGGGAGGATGTCTAGCCACCGGTCGCGCGGACAGACGTTCGAACGTTCGAACGTTGGAACGTTACACGTTTCCACCCACCCACCCGGGAATATCGCAGAGGCGCCGAGGTCATTCTCACTTCGCGTCGGTGCGCCTTGGCCTCTTTGCGTTGACAGGGCGGGCGGGGGCAACGTTCGAACGTGTAACGTTTTAACGTTCTAACGACTTGACATGAGCGCGATAGTCGTGGGCGGCGGCGGCTTCACTCGAGGCCCAGCTCCGAGAACCTGGACGAGCGGCCGCGAAAGCCGATGGAAACGCGCTCGTGATCGGCGACCACGGGCAGGCGGTGCTCCCAGCACAGCTCGCGCAGGCGCGCCATCTCCCCGGGCTCGCGGCTGAGGTTGATCTCACGGTACCGCACGCCGCGCCGGTCGAAGTCCGCCCGCAGCGCCGCGCAGTGCGGGCAGCCGTCGGCGGTGAACACCAGGATCGTGTCGAGGCGGGGCATTCTACCCATCCCCGCCCGACGAATTCGGATTTCGGATTTCGGATTTCGGATTTTCAGACCGCCCAACCGCGTCGATTGTCGGGTTGGCACGGATGGTCGGGCAGGGACAGGGTGTTCTGAATCTCGAACCCGAGAGCTTGCCCTCCCAACCGTGCGCCGTCGCCGGATGCCCCCGGGGAGGCGGGTGGCTAATCCGAAATCCGAAATCCGAAATCCGAAATCTCAATCTGCGTCCGCCGCCCCGTCGTCGAGATATTCACTGAAGTCCGCCGCTCCCGGCTCCATGGCGACCAGGATCCGCGGGTCGTCGCGCCACCGCGGGTGCGCCTTGACGCGCAGGCCGAGGTAGATCCTGGTCCCGAGCACCCGCTCGAGCTCCTCCCGGGCCGCCTGACCGACG
>DATIVB010000008.1:0-3200 GCA_035466375.1 Chondromyces sp. | reverse complement strand
ACAGCCCCAACTACCTCTCCTGCCTCTCGGACGGCAAGGCCGGGGGCACCGTCGTGACGGTCTACGAGATCCGGATCATCAGCGGCGGCGGCGACCAGGTCGGCCTCGAGGCGCTGATCTACGACCGCTCCGGCGGCAGCTTCCACTACAACACCGACTTCAGTCAGTCGCCCGGCGATCTCACAACCGTCGACCCGGCGGCAAACGCCGCGTTCGCCAAGCGCTTCGTCCCGGACACCATCGGCGCCGACGGGATCTCGACCCTGCGCCTGACGATCACCAACCCCAACCCGGTGCCGGTCACGGGATACCGGTTCGACGACTCCCTGCCAACCGACGGGACCAGCCAGGTGGAGGTGGCTTCTCCCCCGAACGTCACCAACACCTGCGGCGGGTCGGTCACCGCGACCACGGGCAGCACGACGATCTCGCTCACCGACGGCTTTCTCGATGCCAACAGCAGCTGCACGATCCTGGTCGACGTCACCGTTCCCGACGCCGTCGGCGCCACCTACCCGCTGGCTCTGCTGAACTCGGTCGACCTCTACGTCGGCGCCGCCGCGACCCCTTCGGCGACGGCCACCGCCACGCTGAACGTGACTGCCGAGCCGCCACCGCCTCTGGACTGCGGAACGGTCGCTGCTGGAACGACGCTGGCTGCCTGGGCCACGTTCAACAGCGCGGCGACTCCCTCGCCGACGACCGAGTACGCGACCGGCATCGCGGCCGCGCAGGGCGGCGCAGGCCTCGATTTCAGTGTGAGCGCCGACACGACCGAGTGGCGCGCCCAGGCACAGGTAGCCGACCAGACGCTGGCTGACGCGCGCATCGCCGATGCCTACTACGAATTTCGGCTGGATACGACTGGGATCGACTCCGTCGACTTCAGCCTCATCGCCTTCCGGCAGAACGGTAATGCTCCCACAAGTGTCACTCTCGATTACGGACCCGCCGGGGGCAGCCTCGTGCAGAGCACGACGTTGACTCCGGTGCCGACCCAGGCCAATGCTCCGATATCGGCCAACTTCTCTGCCACCGGATTGACCAATCTGAGTCCGTCCGGCGACACGGTGTTCAGGATCTTCGCCTACGGCGCTGCCGGCACCGCCCAGCCGATCCGACTGCTCGACGTCCTGCTGCAGGGCGAGGGTGAGATCTGCACCCCGTTCCCCCCCGGCTCGGAGCCCAACCCGCCGACGATCTCCAAGGTTTTCTCCCCCACCCAGGTCCGCGTCGGCGAGGTCTCGACGCTGACCTTCACGCTGACCAACCCCAACCCGGCGGACGCTCTGACCGGGGTGACCTTCCGCGACGAGTTGCCGTCCGGCATGACCGCCGTCGGCGGCACCTTCGTCAACAACTGCAGCGTCGGCTCATCGTGGGGACTGGAGGGCGGCGACCCGTCCGTTCTGCTGTTCACCGATGGCGCGATGGCGGCAAGCGCGGCCTGCACTCTCGAAGTCGACGTGATCTCGACGACAGTCGGCATGAACGTCAACGTCAGTGATCCCGTCGACGCCATCGAGACCTTCCCAGGCAGCACGGCAGTGGCGACCCTGGACGTCCTGCCCCCGCCGGCGCCACCCATTCTCTTCAAACAGTTCAGCCCGAACCCTCTGCTCGACCCGTCCGGCTCGACGACGCTGACCTTCCGGATCACCAACGCCGACCCGGCCCTCGCCATCGGCGACGTCGCTTTCGTCGATCCGCTGCCCCCCGGCATGCAGCCCGTCATCCCCCTGGACATCACCGACAACGGCGCCTGCGGCGGCGGTTACTCGTTGACCTGGAACGGCGGTGCGGGCGAGCTCGCTTTCAGCGGCGGCGCCATCGCGGCCGGCGCCGTCTGCGTCGTCAGCATCGAGGTCGAGGTCCCCCTCGTCGACGTCTCGGGAGGACCCGTGACGTTCGCCAACCAGACCGGGGTGGTCAGCCACGTGTTCAACGGCATCACCTACACCGGCAACGACGCGGAGGCGACGCTGGTGGTCGACAACCCGATCCCGGGCGTGGCCCTGCTCAAAGAGGTCGGGCTCGGCAGCGACCCGGACGGCGCGTGGTCAAACTACCTGGCGGTCGAGGTCGGCACCGGTGTGTATTACAAGATCACTCTCGAGAACATCGGCGAAACGACGCTGACGGGTATTGCCGTGTCTGACCTTTCGGTCGACACCTCGAGCTGCACCTGGCCGGGCTCCCTGCCGGTGGCCGATGGAGCGGACCCGCTGGCCCACATCGCCGTCTGCGTCGTCGGGCCGGTGACCGCGGTCGCCGGGACGAACACCAACACCGCAGGGGTGGTGACGGACGAGGTTCCGGGGCCGACCACGGACTCGGCGGCCTACGCCTCCGTCGAGCTCGATCTCGACAAGTCTGCCAGCCCGCTGACCTACACAGCGGCCGGCCAGACCATCACCTACACCTTCACGGTCACCAACGCGGGCAGTGCGATTCTGCCGGGGCCGGTGACCATCAGCGATGCGCTGGTCCCCGGGGCGACCTGTCCGGCCCTCACGACCATCGGCAACAACGACAACTTCTTCAACCCCTCGGAGGAGATCGACTGCACCGGCAGCTACACGATCCAGGCGGCTGACGTCACCGCCGGCAGCGTGACCAACACCGCGACGGCCAGCGTGGCCGGCTTCGACTCACCCGAGGACTCGGAGACGGTATTTGTGCCTGTTCCGCCGACGATCGCGAAGTCCTTCGGGAGCGATCCGGTGGCGGTGGGGGCGACGTCGGATCTGACGGTCACGGTGACCAACAACGCGGCGATCGCGCTGTCGGGGGTCGGCTACTCGGATGTGCTGCCGGCTGGTCTGAGCTTCGTCACGGGGACGATCTCCGGGGACTGCGGCGGCGGCACGGCGGCGATCTCGACCACCACCAACACCAACGACACCTTCTCGCTGTCAGGTGGCGCGATCGCGGCCTCGGGCAGCTGTGCAATCACCGTCACGGTGAGTGCCGACGCGGCAGGCAGCTACACCAACACCACCTCGGTGGTGAGCTCGACCGAGGTCACCGGCACGACGACGGGGTCGGACACGCTGGAGGTGACGATCGCGGGGCCGACGATCGCCAAGAGCTTCGCCGATGCGCTGATCGGCACCGGCGGGACGACGACGCTGACCATCACGGCGACCAACGCGGCGGCGACGGCGCTTTCGAACGTCGCCTACTCCGATCAGCTGCCG
>DATIVB010000007.1:0-3742 GCA_035466375.1 Chondromyces sp. | reverse complement strand
GGTGTGGCGGATCAACAGCTTCGACCAGTGGGGGGTGGAGCTGGGCAAGGCCCTGGCCGGGACCATCCTCGAAGAGGAGCGGCGCCTGCTCGCCGGCGAGGCGGTCGACCTCTCGGGTCACGACAGCTCGACCCAGGCCCTCATCGAGCGCTGCATTTCGAGACGCGCCTCAATCAACCCGAGCGCGAAGGACAAAAACGTTCAACGTTAAACGTTCAAACGTTTCAACGTTGAGCACCACAGGCGCCGACGGCCGATTCGCCAGCGGATCGGCTATCATCTGCGTTCCCGATGCGGGCGTGTGTGTAAGGAGACGAGATGACCCTGATCCGCGTGGCGCACTCGCCGGACTCCGACGACGCCTTCATGTTCTACGCCCTGGCCAAGGATCTGATCGACACCGGAAGCCTGCGCTTCGAGCACGTGCTGGCCGACATCGAGACCCTCAACCGGGAGGCCTTCAACGGCACCTACGAGGTCACCGCGGTCTCGATCCACGCCTACGCCCACCTCGACCAACGCTACGCCCTGCTCGGCTCGGGCGCCTCCATGGGCGACGGCTACGGACCGGTCCTGGTGGCCCGCGAACCCGCAGACGCGAGTCAGCTGGAGGCCATGAAGGTCGCCATCCCGGGGCGCCTGACCTCGGCGGCGCTGGCGCTGAAGATGTGGAACCCGTCGCTCGAGACCGTGATCCTGCGCTTCGACGAGATCATGCCGGCCGTGCAGTCGGGCGAAGTCGACGCCGGGGTCGTCATCCACGAGGGACAGCTCACCTGGCAGGACGAGGGCTTCGCCAAGATCGTCGACCTCGGCGAGTGGTGGGCCGCCGAGACCGGCGGCCTGCCGTTGCCGTTGGGCGGCAACGTGATCCGGCGCGACCTCGGCGAGGAGGTCTGCCGGCAGAGTGCCGCGCTGCTCAAGGCGTCGATCGAGTACTCGCTGGCACACCGCAGCCGGGCGCTGGACTATGCCCTGGACTACGGGCGCGGCCTCGACCTCGATCAGGCCGACCGCTTCGTCGGCATGTACGTCAACGAGCTGACGGTGGACTACGGCGAGAGGGGCCGCCGCGCGATGTCGGTATTCCTCGAACGGGCCTTCGCCGAGGGCCTCATTCCGAAGGTCCCGCAGCTCGATTTTCTGTGAGGGCGATCCGGGCCG
The DNA here is from genome assembly GCA_035466375.1 of Chondromyces sp. Lineage (GTDB taxonomy): Bacteria > Acidobacteriota > Thermoanaerobaculia > Thermoanaerobaculales > Sulfomarinibacteraceae > Sulfomarinibacter. The sequence continues at coordinate 2,578 of DATIVB010000007.1, read as the reverse complement.
CGGCACAGGCGCCGGCGAGAGCGCCCGCCGCGAGCAGCGCCCAGGCGAAGGTCCAGCTCGCGGTGCGGTCGTGGATGGCGCCGGTCACGGCCGGCCCGACCAGATTGCCGAGGTTCGAAAACGCGGTGATGAAGCCGAAGGCGAAGCCGACCCTGGCGGCGGGCACGAGACTGCCGGGCAGGGCGTAGGTCGCGGTCGCGACGGTGGCGAAGGTCACGCCCACCAGGAGCATCGCCGGGGCGGGGGGCAGCAGTCGCCAGGCCATCCCCGCCAGGGTCGCGCCGAGGATCAGCTGCCCCGCCACCACCCAGCGCGCAGCGCGGCCGCTGCGGTCGATGAGAGTCCCCGCGATCGGGCTCAGGAAGATTGCGACCAGCGGAATCAGGCTCACGGTGAGGAGCGCCGTCGGGCCGCCGCCGGCCCACTCGGGCGCGAAGGTGAATATCGAGGCGTAGGCTGCGAAGAACAGCATCCACGACAGCGCGAGCGCGATCAGCTCCGGGCTGGCCCAGGGCTCGGCCGTACCCGTCCTAGGGCCCGTTTCGCCGCGGAGTCCCCTGGGGACGGCCAGGTTGTGGAGAGGAATGGCGAGCACCACCATCACCGCCAGCGCGCCGAGCTCGCCGCGCCACCCGAGCGCGGCCTGGAGCGTCGGGTGGAGTGAGAACATGAGGATCATGGACGCCGGATAGACCGCGTTGAAAACGCCCATGGCGAGTGCGAGCTCGCGGCCGGCGAACGCGGCGGTGACGAGGCGGGCGAGGAGCAGGTTGACGGCGAGGCCGCCCACCCCGAACAGGATCCGCCCCACCATGAGCGCGCCGTACCCGGGGGCGAGGGCGAAGAGCGCGGCGCCGACGGCCATCAGCCCGAGCGCCACGTTGCCGGCGGCGCGCGCCGGCCAACGGTCGATGGCGGCGCCGAGCGGGATCGAGAACAGGATCGCCGGCACCGAGATCGAACCCATGAGGATGCCGATGGCGAGGTGGCTGAGCCCGAAGCGCGCCACCAGCTCCGGGATCAGGGGCGGCACCGCGAAGAAGGTGATGCCGACCGAGAAGAAGCTCACCACCGTCGAGGCCAGGATCAGCCACCTGCGGGATGCGAGGTCGTGCTGCACGGCGGGCATCATACAGCCGACCGCGCGTGATGCATCCCCAGGTCGTCATCGGGGAGGGGCGTTCCTCCGGGCCCTGCGATGCGGAGCACGGCGGACGGGGAGCGGGCGGTGGCGCCGGCCGAGGCATAATGCGCCGGAAGGGGGGCGTATGAAGATCGGGCGGATTTCGACTACGACCGGGCCGGTGTGGGTGGTCGAGGAGGACGGGCAGCTGCTCGACCTGCCGGACGGACCGTTCAGCGGGCGGCAGCGCCCGGGCGCGGCACGGGGCGAAGTCGGATCGATCCGCCTCCTGGCGCCCGTCGCGCCGTCGAAGATCGTCTGCGTCGGCCGCAACTACGTGGAGCACGCGGCCGAGCACGGCTCCGCAGTCCCCGCCGAGCCCCTGCTCTTTCTCAAGCCGCCCTCGTCGGTGATCGGGTCAGGCGATGCCATCGTGCTGCCGTCGCTGTCACGCCAGGTCGAGCACGAGTGTGAGCTCGCGCTGGTGATCGGCCGCCGGGGGCGCGACATTCCCGAGGACCGCGCCTTCGAGCACGTCCTCGGCGTGAGCTGCGCCAACGACGTCACAGCCCGCGACCTGCAGCGCGCCGACAGCCAGTGGACCCGGGGCAAGGGCTTCGACACCTTCTGCCCGCTGGGGCCGTGGATCGTCACCGGTCTCTCCCAATCCGACGTCTCCGACCTCGAACTCGTGTGCCGGGTCAATGGGGAGGTCCGGCAGCAGGCCCGCACCTCGCAGATGGTCTTCACCCCGGCCCACCTCATCGCCTACATCTCGAAGGTGATGACCCTCGAGCCCGGCGACCTCATCCTCACCGGCACCCCAGCCGGCGTCAGCCCGCTGCACCCCGGCGACGAGGTCACGGTGGAGATCGAGGGGGTGGGGAGGCTGACGAACCCGGTGGCGGAGCAGAATTAGGAATTAGGAATTAGGAATTAGGAATGCCGCCCGCCCGCCCATTTCGTATTTCGTATTTCGAATTTCGGATTTCCACCCGCCCGCCTCGTCCACCGGGATGCGAGACTGGGAGGGTGCCCCTCGGTTCGGTCGTCCAATCACCCCGGGAGGGTGGCCGGGAATTCCCAATTTCTAATTTCTAATTCCTAATTCCTAATTCGTCTTGTGTATGATCTTCCGCCATATGGTGAGTGCCGACGACTTGATGAGCGGCCGGGTTTGCCTCGTGACCGGGGCGAGCTCGGGGATCGGCACCGAGATCGCGCGCGGGCTGGCACGGCGCGGGGCGACGGTGGTGATGGTGGCGCGCGACCGCGCACGCGGCGAGGCGGCCCGCGACGACGTGATGAGGACGACCGGCAACGACGCGGTCGAGCTCGCCCTGTGCGACCTCGCCTCGCAGCGCCAGGTTCGGGAGCTGGCCGCAGCGATGGTCGGGCGGTACCCGGTGCTGCACGTGCTGGTCCACAATGCCGGCCTCATCCTCGGCTCACGGG
>DATIVB010000006.1:0-1959 GCA_035466375.1 Chondromyces sp. | reverse complement strand
GGCGTGCCGATCGTCAGCCACCTGCACGGCGGCCACACCGACTTCCAGTTCGACGGCAACCCGGAGTTCTTCTTCAGCCCGGGTTATGCGGTCAAAGGTCCGCAGTTCGTCGACAAGACCTACCTCTACGACAACAGCCAGCCCGCAGGGAACCTGTGGTACCACGACCACGCCCTCGGCATCACCCGCCTCAACGTCTACGCCGGCCTCGCCGGGTTCTATTTCGTCCGCGACAAAGATGACACGGGCGATTGGAAGAACAAGCTCGGCCTGCCGGCCTGGCCCTACGAGAAGGCCTACGCCATCCAGGACCGTATGTTCCTGGAAACCGGTCAGCTCTTCTACCCGGCCTACCCCGGCGACCCGGCCTATGCCGATTTCATCACGGGCGAGGGCGTGAGCTTGATTCCCCCTGAGTTTCCTGGCAATCCCAACAACGTTCCGGGGTTCAATGGGGGCGGACCGACGGCGCTGGCCGAGTTCTTCGGTGACCACATGGTGGTCAACGGCTTGATCTGGCCGAAGGAGAACGTGGAGCCTCGCAACTACCGCCTGCACCTCCTCAACGGCACCGACAGCCGCTTCATGGCCGTCCGATTCCGCGTGGTGGGCGACGCCGGTTCCGAGCCGACTACGATATCGTCATCTGCTCCGTTCGTGCCCTTCAAGGTCATCGGCAGCGACCAGGGTTTGGCGAGCGCGCCCACAGACATCGACGGGAACGGCTTCCTGCTGAGCGAGCCGGGCTCACGGTACGACATCGTGATCGACTTCGGCGATCCCGCGCTCGCCGACAAGCGAATCATCATGGAGAACGTCGGCGGCGACGCGCCCTTCGGCGGAGACCTGTTTGCCGACCTTACCCAAGATGAGATCGCTGATGCGGTGGCCGCTGGCGACTTCTTTCCTGATCGGCAGACCGACCGCATCATGGCCTTCGACGTCGTCCTGGGATATGGAGTTCTCAGCAACGAGCCCGATCCGACGCTCGGCGCCATCAACTTCGGGCCGAATGTTCCGGGAGTGGTCGACCGCACGCGAAAGGTCGCGCTCTTCGAGGGTAAGGACGAGTTCGGGCGCCTGCAGCCGCTTCTCGGTACGGCCGAGCCGGCCACCGATTACGCCGGCAATCCGATCGACTGGCCGAACACCGCGGAGTACGCCGACAACGGCCTGGTGGGCCAGATGGAGGGCTCGATCGGCTGGCACAGCCCGACGACCGAGAACCCGGCCCTCGGCGATATCGAGGAGTGGGAGATCTGGAACGTCACCGGCGACGCCCACCCGATCCACCTCCATCTGGTGCACTTCGAGGTCCTGGGCCGACAGGAGATCAACTGGGACAGCCACGCCGACGACGACGGCCTGATCCCAAACGGTGAATCACCGGCCGACGACGGTGCCTACGTCCAACCGCAGCCGGTGGTCCAGCACAACGGTGAGGTCGGGAACGGTTTCCGCATCGTATTTCCTTCGAATCCAGACGATGCGTACGGTGCCCCTGTTCCGCAGCCCGGCGGGTACGTCGAAAACACGCCCAAGGACATGGTGACTGCGCTGCCGAGTCAGATCACCCGCATCAAGGCGAAGTTCGACAAACCGGGCCGCTATGTCTGGCACTGCCACATCCTGTCGCACGAGGACCACGAGATGATGCGCGTGCTGCACGTCGGACCGGGCGCCTGATCCCCGATTGTCGACATCTCACAACGGGCCGCCTTCGGGTGGCCCGTATTTTCATACATGCCAACTTTTCATGGGTGCCGCGATGGATGGGTGCCACACTGAAATAGTCATGGCGTCTCTCTCCCCGGGGATTGCTGTGGAGTAGGTGCCGCCTTCGACGGTATTCCGAAGGGCCTCGGCCTGACGCCGTCGAGTGGCCGCCATCGGGTCATCGCGACCTCCGCCCTCGTCCCGGAGACGTCTGGCGCCGTGTGATAAAATTGAAACAGAGTC
>DATIVB010000005.1:0-2333 GCA_035466375.1 Chondromyces sp. | reverse complement strand
CTGGTGCCGCTGGTGTGGCTGGTGCTGACCCTCAGCTTCCTCGTCGTGCACGCGGCGCCCGGGTCCTACGCCGACACCATCGACAACCCGCGCCTGTCCCCCGAGACCCGGGCGGCGATCCGCGCCCACTACGGGCTCGACCTTCCGCTGACCGCCCAGTACGCCAGCTGGCTGCGGGCGGCCGCCACCGGCGACCTCGGCACCTCGTTCATGTACAAGCGCCCGGTGTCGCGGGTCCTGGCCGACGCGCTGCCGCCCACCCTGATGCTCGCCGGCGCCGGTCTCCTCATCACCCTCGGCCTCGGCCTCGTGCTCGCGGCCGCCTCGGCCCGACGGCCGCACGGCTGGGCGGACCGCACCCTCACCCTGCTCGGCCTCGGGCTCTACGGTGTGCCGTCGTTCTGGCTCGCCGGGCTCCTGGTGATGGTCTTCAGCCTCGGCCTCGGCTGGCTGCCGCCCTCGCACATGCGGTCGGTGGGCGCGGCGGACCTCGGGGGGCTCGCGCGGGCGCTCGACCTCGCCCGCCATCTCGTCCTCCCCGCCCTCTGCCTCGGCCTCGTCGGCGCCGCCGGCACCGCCCGCTACCTGCGCGCCACCCTGCTCGACGTGCGCGCCTCGCGCTTCATGCTCGCGGCCCGCGCCCGCGGTCTGCCGGAGTGGCGGCTGCTGTGGGTGCACGCCATGCGCCCCGCCCTGCTGCCGGTGGTGACGATCCTCGGGCTGTCGCTGCCGATCCTGGTGTCGGGCTCGGTGGTCGTAGAGACCGTCTTCTCGTGGCCGGGAATGGGGCAGGTGGCCTTCAACGCCGCCCGCGCCCGCGACATCCCCCTCGTCCTCGGCGTCACCCTGGTCGGCGCCGCGGCGGTGATCCTCGGCAACCTCGTCGCCGACCTGCTCTACGCGGTGGTCGACCCGCGCGCCCGGAGGCCGTCGTGAGCCGGCCGGGCCGGCTCACGACAGGCGCCGCGGGGGTGGCGGTGCTGGTCGCCGTGTGTGCGCTCGGACCGGCGCTGCTGCCCGACGCCGGCGACGGCGACCCGCTGCACGCGGCGCTGCTTCCGCCGGGGACCGCGGTCACCGCGCTTGCGATCACTGACGGGCGCACGCTGCTCTCGCCCCGGGTCGAGCGCGAGGGCGACTCCTACGTCGTGCACGGCGGCCGCAGCCTCACCCGGGTGCCGGCCCGCGAGGTCGTTTCGGAGGGGCGCCTGCGCCTGTGGCTCGGCTCCGACCGCTTCGGCCGCGACCTGTTGCCGCGCCTCCTCGTCGGCGGCCGCATGTCGCTCGCGGTGGCGGCGCTCGGCGTGGCCGTCGCGCTGCTGGTCGGTCTCGCGGTCGGGCTCGCCGCCGCCACCGGAGGCCGCCTCGTCGACGCCGTCCTCATGCGGCTCGTCGACGCCCTGCTCGCCTTTCCGATCCTGCTGCTTCTGATCCTCGCCTCGGCCCTCTTCCGGCCGGGCCCGCTGCTGCTGGTCGTGGTGCTCGGCCTGAGCTCGTGGATGGGCCTCGCGCGGCTGGTGCGCGGCCAGGTGCTGTCGCTCGCCACGCGCACCTTCATCCAGGCGGCGCGGGTCGCCGGCACCCGCGAGCTGCGCATCTGGACCCTGCACTACCTGCCCAACCTCAAGGCGCCGCTGGCCCAGGACACCGCCCTCGCCATGGGCAGCCTGGTGCTCGCCGAGGCGACGCTCTCCTTCCTCGGCCTCGGCCTGCCGCCGACCATGCCGAGCTGGGGCGCCATGGTCGCCGACGGCCAGCGGGTGATGGTCGAGGGCTGGTGGCTGTCGGTCTTCCCGGGCCTCGCCATCACCGCTCTGGTGGTCAGCCTCGCGCTGATCGGCGACGGCCTGCAGGCGCGCGGCCGGGCGAGCGCGTAGGGGTCGTTTAATCGTTTGAACGTTGGAACGTTGGAACGTTGAACGTTGGGGACACTGTGGGTGATGGGGATTGGCAGATTTGAATTTCGGATTTGGGATTTCGGATTTCCACCCACCCGGTTGAACCACAGAGACACGGAGAGCACAGAGAAATCACAGAGAGAGATCGTGACCTCGCAACAAGACGATCTCTGGATGGTCATTCGATGGGTCAAAACATCCTCTGCGCGGCTCTGTGCCCTCCGCGCCTCTGTCGTTCCGTGGATGCGGTGTGAAGGACCCGATTCGGCCATGCCGCGGTCGCGGCCTGTCCGCTGCCACGGTCGCTGCCCTCTGAAGCTGCCACTGCCACTGTCATCTGCCACTGCCAACTGCCACTGTCACTGAAACTGAATCCGGGCACGGAAACGGAAACGGGTCGTATCCGATGCCTCCACCCCATGCAATTCGGGATGA
>DATIVB010000004.1:0-7437 GCA_035466375.1 Chondromyces sp. | reverse complement strand
GCACCCCGTACTTGTCGCCGTACACCGAGGTCGCCTCGACCGCCTGCTCGACGAGGGACATCGGCGCCACATCGGCAAGCCGGAAGTCCATACGCCCGGCGTCGAGCTTCCTCGCCGACATGATGTCGCCCACCAGTCGCTCCATGCGCTCGCAGTTGCGGTGGGCGATGGCGACGAGCTCGCGCGCGCTGTCGCCGAGCTCGCCGGCCACGCCGCCGCTCAAGAGGCCGATCGCGCCGCGGACCGCGGTCAGCGGCGTCCGAACCTCGTGGTGGACCATGGTCACGAACTCGTCCTTCTGATGCTCGACCTTGAGCCGTTCGCTGAGGTCGGCGGCAACCAGCACGAAGCCGCGCGGCCGCTCGCCTGCGGCCGCCAGCGCCGCCACCGACACCATCACCGGGACCGACCCGCCGGAGGCGGTCGCGAGCGCGGTCTCCACGCCGTGAACCGCGCCGCCCGGCGCGGCCGCCTGCAGGATCGACGAGGTACCCGGTGGGGCCCGCAGCAACACCCGGCAGTTGACGCCGACCAGGTCCGACTCGGAGCGCTGCGCGACGTCGCAGGTCTGCTTGTTGACCCGCACGATCGTGCCGTTGACGTCGGTGACCACCAGGCACTCCCCCATCGTCTCGAGGATGAGGTCGAGCTCGTCTCGGGACACCGTCGTCTCACGCAGCCGGTCGGTCATGTCGTTGAAGGCGGCGGCGAGCTCGCCGACCTCGTCGGCGGTCCGCACCGGCAGCAGCGGCACCGGCTCGCCGCGCGCCACCGCCCGTGTGGCGTCTGTAATCTCGCGCAGGGGGCGGGTGATCGCCTCGGCGAGCAGGGCCGCGGCCAGCACCCCGAGCAGCGCGAACACCGCCCCGAGCAGGGTCGTCCTCCGCGCCAGCTCGGCCTGGTCCTCGGCGAGCCCGGCGAGCGAGTAGTGCAGCGTCACGCCACCGAGTCGCTGCGCCCCGAGGACGACCGGCTTGGTGACCTTGACGACATCGCCGTTGAACTCCACCAGAAGCTCGTCCGCGCTCGCGGCGTGCTGCCGAACCGCTTCGGACACCGGCTGGTGCCGGCGCGGGTTCTCGAAGGTGCCGTCGGTGAGGACCCGCCCCTGCGCATCGAAAACCAGCGCATCGACCACGTACTCCTGGCTGCGGGTGTCGAGGATCAGGCGCCGCAGCTCCCCGATGTCCAGCAGGACCATGGCATCGGTCGCGTTGGCCGCGACGACCGTCGCCAGGAGCTTGCCGCGCTCCTCGAGCTCGTGCCGCAGGCGCTGGTTCTGGGAGCGGACGGCGAATGCCGTCAGCACCGCCCCGAAGGCGAGAATGACCGCCGACACGAAGACGACGAAACGGCCTCTCAGCCCGAGGTGCACGCACCTGCCTCCCGCGACCGGACCGCAGCTGCTCGGCCTGGACTCATCGCCCGAGATCTTCCTCGACGTACGGCAGCATGCCGATCACCTCGTTCAGGGCCTGCTCGGCGCCGTTCGGGAAGAGGTCGAACCTGAGGGTGTTCTCGAAGGCCTCCATCACGGCCCGCCCCTCGGCATCCCCCTCCATCGCGAGCAGCACCTCGACGATAGCCTCCTTCACCCGGGGGTCGAGACTCGAACGGACGCAGACGATGTTGCGGGGCAGGGCCGGGGTGCGGAGGAGCACCTTGAGCTCGTCGATGCGAGGCCCGGCCAGGGCCCGGTAGTAGTCCTCGTTGACCGCTCCCGCCGCCGCCTTGCCCTCGAGGACCCAGTAGACGGTGTTCTCGGCGTCGTTGGAGAACACGTAGCCGACCTTGCCGGGATCCACGGATGCCGCAGGGTCCTGGGACGGAACGAGCTCGAGGCCGGCCGCCGCCAGGGCCGCCTTCGGCATCAGGAAACCCGCGGTGGAGAACGGGATACCGAACGCGACGACCTTCCCCCGCAGGTTCTCGAGGGTGTCCACGTCGCTGTCGCCACGGACGAAGACGACGCTCCGGTACTCGTCCCTACCCCGCTTCCACCGCCGCGCCAGCACCGCGAGATCGGCCTCGTGCGCCACAGCGAAAGCCACCGGAAACGGGCTGTCGAGATAGAGGTCGACGCGCCCCGCATTGAGATCATCGATCATGCTGTGCAGGGAGTCCGCGACCACGACCCGGCAGCGGCCGATGCCCACCCCGGCCAACCGCGCTGCCAGGTAGTCGCCGAACGGCCGCACGACCTCGTGCTCGCGGCCGGGGCTGATGGACACCGAGCCGATGCTCAACACTCCTGAGGGCGCTGCGACGCCGGCCTCTTCGGGAGGCGGCGGCCCTGCGGGTCCGGCCCCGCAGGCGGCGGCCAGCCCCAGGCCCAGCGCCGCGAGCCTTTTGATGAGCGCGAGGCCGCGCACGGCTCAGCCTCCACCCTCAGCGGCCACGATGCGGTTGCGGCCCGCGCGCTTGGCGCGGTAGAGCGCCTCGTCCGCCCGCGCGATCAGCTCGTGCACGCTGGCCGCCTCGGGGAACTCCGCGACCCCGCCGCTGACGGTGACCGTGAAGCTGCGGCGGCCCGTGTCGTGCTCGACCGCGGCGAAGTTGCGGCGGATGTCGTCCATCTTGGCGAGTGCCGAGACGGCGTCGGTGTCCGGCAGCACCACCAGGTACTCGTCACCGCCATAGCGCCCGAGCACGTCGCTCAGCCGCAGGCGCTGCCGCAGCAGGTGGGCGAGCGCCTTCAAGACCTGGTCGCCGACGAGGTGTCCGTGGGTGTCGTTGACGAGCTTGAAGCCGTCGATGTCGAGCATCGCCACCGCGAGCCTGCCCTCACGCCGATCGGCCCGCCGCACCGCCGCCTCGAGCTGGTCGATGATCCGGCTGTGCGAGTAGAGACCGGTCAGACCGTCGTGCTCCATGAACTGGCGCAACCTGCGTCCGCGCTGCGCCCGCGCCACCACCGCCGCCACCAGCTCGTCCGGCGACACCGGTTTGGTGAAGAAGTCATCGCCTCCCTCGCCGAGCGCCGCGATCTGCTTCATGCGGTCGGTCTCCCGCGACAGAAAGACGATCGGTATCCCCACGAAGGCTTCTTCCTGGCGGATCACCGCCGCGAGCTCGGGCCCGCTGCAGCGGGGCATGTAGACGTCCGCGAGGATGACGTCGGGCTGGAACTCCACCAGCTGCGAGATGACCTCGAGGGGGTCGGTCAGGATGACCACGCGCAGACCCGCCGCCTCGAGGCTCGCGGCGTGGTAGGCCGCCGCGTCTGCCTCGTCATCGATGATCAGAATACGGTAGGGCTCCGGCTCGCTGCGGGTGATCCGGTCGAGGGTGGTGACGATCTCGGAGAAGTTGACGGGTTTCACGAAGTAGCCGCGGCATCCGGCGCGCACGGCGTCGAGGCGGGCCTCGATGTCCGAGCGGTTGGAGACGAAGACCAGCGGCACGTCGTCGCCCAGGCTCGCCCGCACCCGGGCCGCCGCTCGCGGCCCGTCCTGGTCGCCCGCCTGCGACGACAGATCGAGGATCACCGCCGCCGGGCTGCGCACCACGCCGCGGGAGTCCAGCTCGTCGAGCCGCTCGATCATCTGCAGGTCGAACCCGAAGTGTCCGAGCTGGAGCGCCAGCTCGCGGGCGAAAGGGCCTCCGGTCTCGACGAGGACGATCAGGTTGCGCGGCTCGAAGGAGGAGGACGCGGCCCGGCCATCGTCGCTCCCGGCCTCGGGCTCCTGTCCCTGCCGCTCGGCGGCGGCCGCCGCCGCCAGTTCTGCGAGCAGGGACTCCACCTCGCGGGCCACATTGTCCCCGGGAGGCTCGTCCGAGTCCGCGAGCGCCGCCACCCGCTGCTCCAGACGCCGTGCCGCCGCGGATGTCGCCGGCAGGCCCATGCTGCCGGCGGTCCCCACCAGCCCGTGGATCGAGTGGTGGAAGGAGCACGCGCCGTGACGGGTCCAGCCGCCCGAGTTGAGGCGCTGCCAATCGCCGCTCAGCGACGACATGCGGCCGGGGAACCGCTCCAGGAAGTTGCGCCGCAGCTTCGCGAGTTCCTGGACGAGCTGTTCGGCCGGCGGAATCGGACCGTTGTCATTGGCCATGGGAGCCTTCCCAGATGCGACCGATGCGGTCGGCCAGGGTCATGGGATCGAAGGGCTTGGCGATGATGTCCGCCGCACCCGACGCGCGCAGCTCCTCGAGATCCCGCTCGAGCACCAGCCCGGTGAGAAACACCACCGGCAGGTCCTCGTAGCGGGGCTCGCGACGCAGCGCGTTGAAGACCTCGATCCCGCCCATGTCCGGCATCAGCACGTCGACCACCACGAGGTCCGGTTCGAACTCCGGCAGGAGGCGGAGAAGCTCGCTGCCGGACTGGCAGGTCACCACCTCGTACCCTCCCAGGGTCTCGAGCGCGATGCGCGCGATCTCGAGAAGATCCGGCTCGTCGTCGGCGACCAGGACCCGCTGCAGTGAGATCTCACCCACGCTCGCGCTCCCCCGTTTCCCGGTTCGGCGTCGCGGCCCTCCCCGGCCGCAACGCGGATCGTCCGATCTCAGCCCTCGGACCCGACCCGTGTCCATTCCTCGGTGCGACCGATCATCGAAAAGCCGATGAACCCCCGCACCTTGAGCGTGTCCTCGCCCTCGAGCCGCATTTTGCACTTGTACGTCTTGCCGTCGTTGGCGTCGTAGATCGTGCCCTTGTGCCAGGTGCCCTTGCCGTCGTAGACAAAGCCCTCCATCAGCACCAGCCCCATGATGGGCCGGCTTCGCAGGGCCGGGTCCGGGTTCTCGGTGTCGACCTTCGCCTGGCCCGCCTCGCCGTCCTCGTCGCCCGGCAGGTACACCGGCTCCTCGAGCCACACGATCCTGCCGTCGTAGCGGTCGCCGTTGGCGTAGATCTCGATGTGCGCCTGACCGCCCTCGTCATCCGGGTCCGTGGCCCACACCCCGACCACTGCGTCGCCGTCGGCGGCGAGGAGAGGCGCCGCGGCCAGCACCAGGAACGAGCACCACAGAAGGAATCGACGCCGCATGGCAGACCCCCTTCCTCGAAAATCCGACGTCAAGATCATACCGCGGACCGCACATCCCGGCAGTGATGAGGCCGTCTGCAGATATGAGCTCCACCCCCGACTCCTGCATTTCGGATTTCGGATTTCGGATTTCCCGCCCGCCCTTCCTCTCCCCGATCCGCAATCGCTGTCGTCCAGAGGTTGGCCTCCCAGATGGCGGGCCTGAGACTGCGCTCCTCGGCTTGACGCCCGAGCAACCGGGGCTGGGTGGGGGCAAATCCCAAATCCCAAATCCCAAATCCGAAATGGCGGGGTGGGTGGGACCTCAAAACTCAAAACTCAAAACTGATTGCCTGCTATTCTTCTCCGCCATGATCGCGGTTACCGACCTCGGCAAGTCCTACGGCAGCCAGACCCTCTTCGGCGAGGTCAACCTGCAGCTCGGTCCGGGCCACCGCTACGGCCTGGTCGGCGCCAACGGCTCCGGCAAGACCACGCTGCTGCGGATCCTGACCGGAGAGGAGGAGCCGAGTACGGGCGCGGTCGCGATCCCCAAGCGCCTCCGCCTCGGGACCCTCAGCCAGGACCACTTCCGCTTCGAGGACACCTCGATCCTCGAGGTGGCGATGATGGGCCACCGCGAGCTGTGGTCCGCCCTCCAGGAGAAGGACCGCATCCTCGAGGCGGCGGGCGAGCACTTCGACGGCGAGCGCTACGCCGAGCTCGAGGACATCATCTTGAGCCTCGACGGCTACGGCTTCGAGGCGCGCGCGGGCGAGATCCTGGAAGGGCTCGGCATCCCGAGCGCCTTGCACCGGCAGCCGCTCTCGACGCTTTCGGGCGGCTTCAAGCTGCGGGTCCTGCTGGCCCAGGTCCTGGCCTCCGAGCCCGGGGCCCTGCTCCTCGACGAGCCGACCAACCACCTCGACATCGTCTCGATCCGCTGGCTCGAGAAGTTCCTCGCCACCTACCCTGGGTGCGCCCTCGTGATCTCCCACGACCACCGCTTCCTCGACAACGTCTGCACCGACATCCTCGACATCGACTACGAGACCGTGACCCTGTACGTCGGCAACTACACCGCCTTCACCGAGGCCAAGCGCAGCGAGCGCGAGCGCAAGGAGACCGAGATCGAGCGCCAGGAAAAAAAGATGGCCGAGCACCAGGCCTTCGCCGACCGTTTCCGCGCCAAGGCCACCAAGGCCCGCCAGGCGCAGAGCCGGCTCAAGATGATGGACCGCATCGTCATCGAGCCCCTGCCCCGCTCGTCCCGGCGCTACCCGGTCTTCCGCTTCAGCCAGATCCGCCCCAGCGGCAAGGAGGTCCTTCGCATCGAAGGCCTGGCCAAGTCGTACGGCGACAATCGCGTCCTCTCAGGCGTCAACCTGAATGTCCGCCGCGGCGACCGCATCGCCATCATCGGTCCCAACGGCATCGGCAAGTCGACCCTGCTCAAGGTCGCGGTCGGTGAGACCGAGGCCGACACCGGGCGCGTCCACTGGGGCCACGAGGCCCGCACCGGCTACTTCGCCCAGGACCACCGCCAGGCCTTCGGGGAGCGTGACGCGACGGTGGAGAGCTGGCTCTCCGCGGCCTGCGTCGGCGAAAGCGTCGGTGCGGTGCGCAACCGCCTGGCGCAGGTCCTGTTCTCCGGCGACGACGTCCAGAAGAAGCTCTCGAGCCTCTCGGGCGGCGAGGCGGCACGGCTGATCTTCGCCCGCCTCGGCGTCGAGCGGCCCAACGTGCTGATCCTGGACGAGCCCACCAACCACCTCGACCTCGAGGCCATCGAGGCCCTGGTCGCCGGGCTCCGCGCCTACGACGGCACCCTGATCTTCGTCTCCCACGACCGCTGGTTCGTGTCGCGGCTGGCCTCGAGAGTGTTCGAGATCACCCCGAGCGGCGTCACCGACTATCCCGGGACCTACGACGATTACCTCGCGAGCTGCGGCGACGACCACCTCGACGCCGACTCCGCGGTACTGCGGGCGAAGCGGGACCGGCGGCCCAAACAGGCGAAGGGCGGAGGGTCCCGGGAGTCATCGGAGCGGCGTCCGGACGCGCGCCGGCAGAAGGACCTCGAGCTCCGGCGGGAGATCACCACTGCCGCCATCGCCGAGGCGGAGCGCCACATCGCCGGGATCGACGACGCCTTCTGCGCGCCCGGCTTCTTCGAGGAGACCCCCTCGGGCCGGATCCGAGCCATGCAGGAGGAGCGCGAGCGGCTCGACGCCGAGCTCGAGCGGCTGATGACGGAGTGGGAGCGGATCGAGGCCGAGCTCGAAGAACTTTGAAACGTTAGAACGTTAGAACGTTGCACGTTCCCACCCAACCGCCCACGACGCAAAGCCGCAAAGGCGCAGAGTCAGAAGACGCATCGGATCTTGGCTTCTTGGCGTCTTTGGCGTCTTGGCGGTAAGGGGTGGGTGGGCGGAACGTTCAAACGTTCCAACGTTCAAACGTTCGAACG
>DATIVB010000003.1:0-4258 GCA_035466375.1 Chondromyces sp. | reverse complement strand
CGTCGGCGAGGTTGCGCACCCAGCCCGAGACGCCGAGCTCTTTGGCGCGCCGCCACACGAAGGCGCGGTAGCCGACGCCCTGCACCCTACCCGAGACACGGTACCGCTTGATCGTGTTCATCGCCGGGCGTCCGCGGGGCGTGCGCCCATCACTCCTCCGGGATGGGCCGGGTCTGCCGCTGGGCGTGGCGGCCGAAGCGGTGCAGGAACCAGAACCCGCCCACCAGCAGGACCACGAAGGCGATCGAAAGCCAGTTGAACCAGCGGAAGAGGAAGTCCCGGATCGGCGCGCCGTAGAAGTACAGCAGCGCGCCCTCGGCCATGAACCTGAGGCTGCGCGAGACCGCGGACGCGAGGACGAAGATCTTGAAGTTGATCTTGAAGGCGCCGCCGGCGATGGTGAAGACCTTGTACGGGATCGGGGTCAATCCGGCGATGCCGGTGGCCCAGGCGTTGTAACGGTCGTACAGCCGCTCGACGGCGTGAATCCTGGTCGTGTTGAAGAACCGGTAGAGCAGCGGCCGGCCGCCGTAGAGGCCGATCCCGTACCCCAGCATGCCGCCGAGGACCGAGCCCAGCGAGCACACGAAGCCGTACCACAACGCCCGATCCGGCGACGCCACGCCGAGCGTGATCAGCAGCACGTCGGGCGGAATCGGAAAGAACGAGCTCTCGGCGAAGGCCAGCAGGAAGAGCCACCAGCCGGGGTTCGGCATCTGCGCGAGCGAGTCGATCCAGGCGAAGAGCTGCTCCTTCACTCGGGGGCCTCCTCCCAGCCGTGGCGGCCGATCAAGGGGACGAAGCAGGCCCCCTGGAGCTGGGTCTTGAACTGGCTGCGGCCGCGGCGCTCGACGACGGTGAGCACCTGGCTGTCGCGCGGGCCGATCGGCACCACCAGCCGGCCGCCGTCCGCCAGCTGCTCCACCAGCGGCGCCGGCACCTCGGGGGCGCCGGCGGTGACCAGGATCGCGTCGTACGGCGCCTGCGCCCGCCAGCCCAGGGTGCCGTCCATGACCTTGACGCTCACGTTCTCGACCTCGAGAAGGTCGAGCACCGCCTTGGCCTGCCGCGCCAGCGAGGCCACCCTTTCGACGGTGAACACGAAACGGGCGAGCGAGGCGAGCACCGCCGCCTGGTAGCCGCTGCCGGTGCCGATCTCGAGCACCCGGTATGACGGTTCGACTCTGGCGGCCTGGGTCATCAGGGCGACGATGCGCGGCTGGGAGATGGTCTGGCCCTCGCCGATGTGGATCGAGACGTCGTCGTCGTAGGCCTGGTGGCGCAGGGCCTCCGGCACGAAGAGATGGCGCGGGACCGAGGCCATGACGTCGAGCACGCGCGGGTCCGTGATCCCGCCCCGGCGCAGCGAGTCGACCATCTGCGCCCGGCGGTAGCCGTAGGCGTCCTCCCTCACGAATCGGCCTCGGTGATCGCGTCGAGCCACGAGGGCCCGCTCTCGCGCAGGCGCCCGAGCAGCCCGCGGTCGGTCATGTCGAGGTGCAGCGGGGTCACCGAGACGAAGCCCGAGTGCACCTCCTGGAAATCGGTGCCGGGAATCGGCTCCCACACCGGGCTGCCGCCGCCGATCCAGAAGATCTGCCGGCCTCGCGGGTCCCGGTCCTCGATCACCCCCTCGGTGTAGCGCCGTACGCCCAGCCGGGTGAGGCGGACGCCCTGAGGGACGCCGGTCGGCACGTTCACGTTGAGCAGGGTGTTGGCGGGCAGCCCGCGCTCGAGGATCCAGGCCGCGAGCTGGCATGCGAACTTGGCCGCCACGTGGAAGCTGAGGCCCTCACCGAGCCCGAGCGAGACCGCCATCGCCGGCGCGCCCAGGATCACGCCCTCGAAGGCCGCCGAGACGGTCCCCGAGTAGTGCACGTCGGCACCCATGTTGTAGCCGAAATTGATGCCCGAAACGACGAGGTCGGGGGGCTTGCCCTGCATCAGGTTCGAGATCCCGAGGGCGACACAGTCGGTCGGGGTCCCGTCCACCGCCACGCGCCGCTCGCCGAGCTTCTTGATGCGCAGCGGGCGGTCGAGGGTGAGGGCGTGAGACACGCCCGACTGCTCGCTGTCGGGCGCCACTACCCAGATCTCGCCCAGGCCCTCGAGCGCGTCGGCGAGCACCTGGATGCCCTCCGAAGTGTAGCCGTCGTCGTTGGTGACCAGTATTCGCGGTTGGCTCGGCACCTCCGGATTCTAACTTCTTTTTTCGGTCCGCGGGCCCGCAAGCCCGCGGACCGAAAAAAGAAAGGAGTCGATTGCCGGGCCTCATCAGGCGTGCGACAATCCTGCGGGGCTTGAGGCGCTTTCGAGCGCCACGCCAACTACCATCGACCCCGCGAAGGGAGCACGCATGCAGCGAGAGATCCTGCTCGGCGACGAAGCCATCGGCCTCGGCGCCATTCACGCCGGGCTCAGCGGCGTCTACGCCTACCCCGGCACGCCCTCGACCGAGATCTTCGAGTTCGTCGAGCGGCGGACCAAGAAATCCGGCGACGTCCACGCCTTCTGGTCGACCAACGAGAAGGTCGCCTACGAGGAGGCGCTGGGCATGAGCTGGGCCGGCAAGCGGGCCCTGGTGTGCATGAAGCACGTCGGCCTCAACGTCGCCGCCGACGCCTTCATGAACTCCGCCGTCACCGGCACCAACGGGGGCCTGGTGCTGGCGGTGGCCGACGACCCCGGTATGCACTCCAGCCAGAACGAGCAGGACAGCCGCTACTTCGCCCAGTTCGCGCTGATCCCCTGCCTCGAGCCGCGCAACCAGCAGGAGTGCTACGACATGATGTTCGAGGCCTTCGACATGTCGGAGGAGCTGTCGCTGCCCATCATGGTGCGCCTCGTCACCCGCATCGCCCACAGCCGCGCCGGTGTGGCCACCCGCGAGCCGCGGGCGCAGAATGCCCTCAATCCTGCCCGGGACATCCGCAAGTGGACCCTGCTGCCGGTCAACGCGCGGGTCCAGTACAAGCACCTCACCGACAAGCAGCCGGAGCTGCTGCGCCGCGCCGAGGACAGCTCCCACAACGAGCTGCGCCTGGCGAGCCGCAAGGGCGTGATCAGCTGCGGCATCGCCGACAACTACCTGCGCGAGAACCTCGCGCCCGACCACGACCTCTCGGTCCTGTCGATCCGCCACTACCCGCTGCCGGTGGGCAAGGTCCGCGAGCTGGTGGCGCACGTCGACGAGCTGCTGGTCCTCGAGGACGGCTACCCGCTGGTGGAGAACATGGTGCGCGGCATCTTCGGGCTCGAGGGGGTGCAGGTCAAGGGCCGCATGACCGGCGAGCTCCCGCGCACCGGCGAGCTCAACCCCGACCTCGTGCGCGAGGCCCTCGGCCTGCCGGCACCCCCCACCGCCCACCTCCCCGAGACCGACATCGCCAACCGGCCGCCGGCCCTGTGCAAGGGCTGCCCGCACACCGACTCCTTCCGTGCCTTGAACGAGGCCCTGAGCGGCTTCGAGAACCCGCAGGTCTTCTCCGACATCGGCTGCTACACCCTCGCCGCGCTGCCGCCGCTGGAGGCGATCCACAGCTGCGTCGCCATGGGCGCGTCGATCGGCATGGCCGCCGGCGCCGCGCACGCGGGCTACACGCCGGCGGTGGCCGCGATCGGCGACAGCACCTTCTCGCACGGCGGCATCACGCCACTGCTGTCGGCCGTCCAGCAGCACGTCAACCTCAACGTCCTGGTGGTGGACAACAGCACCGTCGGCATGACCGGCACCCAGCGCTCGATGTCGACCGGCGAGACCCTCGACCAGGTGATCCTCGGCACCGGCATCGAGGAGGAGCACTTCCGAATCATCGAGCCGACGCCGAAGAACCACGAGCAGAACGTCGCCGTCCTCCGCGAGGAGCTCGCCTACGACGGGCCGAGCGTGATTGTCGCCCGCCGCGCCTGCATCGAGGCGCTGAAGAGCAAGGCGAGCTGAGGGGGGCGAGATGGAGAAGAACATCATCCTCGCCGGCGTCGGCGGCCAGGGCATCCTCTCGATCGCCTTCGTCATCGACAACGCCGCCCTCGACGCGGGCTTCCACTTCAAGCAGGCCGAGGTGCACGGCATGGCCCAGCGCGGCGGCGCCGTGCAATCCAACCTGCGCTACGGCGACGCCGAGATCCACTCCGACATCATCCCCGTCGGCCGCGCCGACATGGTGCTTTCGGTGGAGCCGCTGGAGGTGCTGCGCTACTGGCACTACCTGCAGCCCGGGGGCTGGGTCGTGACCAGCACCACCCCCTACGTCAACAT
>DATIVB010000002.1:0-5682 GCA_035466375.1 Chondromyces sp. | reverse complement strand
GCAGCGCGGCGTCTCCGAGGTGATGGCGGTGGCCGACCGGGTGCGCTTCGCGCGCGCCACGGTCGACGAAGCCCGGCTGCGCCGCACCCTGGAGACCGCGCGCGAGGCCGCGCGCGAGATCGAACGCCACCGCGCGGCGTCCGCGGCGGCCGCGGAGGAAGCAGCGTCGGAGGCGGCGGGATGATCCAGCTGGCTTCCCCGTGGTGGCTGGCGCTGGCCGGCCTCGCACTGCTGGTGGCGGTGGTGTGGGTGCTGCGTCGGCGTTGGCAGCGCTACCCCTTCCCGATCGCGGCGCGGAGCGCGGGCGGGGCTCGCCGGCTGCCGGACTGGACCACCGTCGCGGGCCTCCTCGCGGTTCTCGCCCTGCTGCCGCTGGCGGTCGCCCTGGCGCGCCCGCAGGAGGTCCTGTCGCGGATGCTCGAGCACGCGGAGGGCATCGACCTGGTCATCGCCCTCGACGTCTCGGGCTCGATGGCGGCGCTCGACTTCGAGCCCAGCGACCGGCTCGGGGTGGCCAAGGAGCTGATCAGTGACTTCATCGCAGGCCGGCCCGAGGACCGCGTCGGCCTGGTGGTGTTCGCCGGCGCCGCGGTGACGATCTGCCCGCTGACCCTGGACCACGAGGTCGCCCGCCACCTGCTCGGACAGGTGCAGCTCCACTCGCTGCCCGACGGCACCGCCATCGGGCTCGGGCTCGGCACCTCGATCAACCGGCTGCGCGGTTCGACCGCGAGCTCCAAGGTCGTGGTGCTGGTCACCGACGGCGCCAACAACGCCGGCCAGCTCGATCCCCAGACCGCCGCCGAGCTCGCCGCCGCCGAGGACATCACCGTCCACACCGTGCTCGTGGGCCGCGGCGGCAAGGTGCCGATCCCGGTGCGGCTGCGCGACCCGCGCAGCGGCCGCGAGTACTCGCAGGTGCAGAATGTGGAGGTGGAGATCAACCCCGAGCTGCTGGCCGAGATCGCCCGCGCCACCGGCGGCACCTCCTTCCGGGCCCGCGACGCCAACGCCCTGGGCGAGGTCTTCGAGGAGATCGACCGCATGGAGACGACGGTCTTCACCTCCACGAAGATGGTGCGCTACCGGGAGAAGTTCGAGCCGTGGGCGCTGGGGGCACTGGTGCTTCTGGTGGCCGCGACCGCCTTCGAGGCGGCGGTCGGGAGGGCGCCGTGGTGAGCTTCGCCGAGCCCGGGCGGCTCGCGTTGCTGGCGCTGCCGGCGCTGGCCGCGGCGCTCGCGGTGCTGCGTGGCCGCCGCCGGCTCGCGCAGCAGCGGCGTCTGGCGGCGCCGCAGGTGTGGGCGCGGCTGCTCGGCGGGACGCCGGCCACCGGGCTCGGGCGGATGCTCTCGTGGTGCGCCGCCGCGGCGCTGATCGCGCTCGCGCTCGCGCGCCCGCAGTGGGGCGAGCAGCCCAACGAGGAGTCGGTGCGGACCCGCGACCTGGTGGTCGCGCTCGACGTCTCCGACTCGATGCTGTGCCAGGACCTGCGGCCGTCGCGGATGGGGCGCAGCATCGAGACCCTGGGCCGCCTGCTGCCGCAGCTCGAGGGCAACCGCGTCGCGGTGGTGGTGTTCGCCGGCGACGCCTACCCGCTGCTGCCCTTGACCACGGACCTGAGTGCGGTGTCGGTCTTTCTCGAGGGGGTGGCGCCGGGCATGGTCGCCCTACCGGGCTCCAACCTGCAGCGGGCGGTGGAGGCCTCGCTCGAGCTCCTGCCCGCCGAGGGCGAGGGCCGGGTGGTGATGATCTTCACCGACGGCGAGAACCTGCAGGGCGACGTCGAGGCGGCGACCACTGCCCTGCGCGAGGCGGGCGTCGGCCTGCTCGGGGTGGTCGCGGGCAGCGAGCGCGGCGGGCCCATCCCGCAGCTCGACGAGGCGGGCGGCGTGCACTACAAGCGGGACGCCGACGGCCAGCCGGTGATCACCCGCGCGCACCCGGAGGTGGTGCGCGGCATCGCCGACGAGGTCGGCGGCGAGGTCGTGCTGCTCGGCGACCCGGAGGTCGTGCGCAGCATCGCCGGCGCGGTGGAGGCGCTGCGCACGCGCGAGGTGAGCTCGACCCGGACGGTGCGGCGCATCGAAAGATTTCCGCTCGCCCTGGCGCTCGCGGCCGCCGCCCTGGTCCTCGGCTTCGCCCTGTCGCCGTGGCGGCGCACTGCGGAGGCCGCCGCCATCGTGCTCCTGCTGCTCGATCCCGGCCTCGCCGCCGCGCAGAGCGAGCCCGCCTCGAGCGCGCCGCCCAGGGTCCAGGCCGCGGCGGGGGGCGGCGAGGCCGTCGGCGAGACCCTGCCCGAAGCTCCCTGGTGGCAGCGGCTGATCCCCGGCGGCAGCCGGCGCCTGGCGCGGGCCGGCGCCGCCGAGTGGCGCGCCGGAGATCTCCCGGCCGCGACCGGCGCCTTCGCGGGCGCCGCCGAGCTCGCCCCCGATCGGCCGGAACGACTCTACGACCTCGGCACCGCGCTGGCCGCCGAGGGTAAGCTGCAACCGGCGCAGCCGCTGCTGGCGAGGGCGGCCGAGAGCGGGACCCGCGACGCGGCCTTCAACCTGGGCACCGCCTCCCTCGAGCAGGCCGAGCTCGAGCAGGCGCTCGAGTGGCTGCGCCGGGCCGTGCTCGCCGATCCCGACGACCTCGGCGCCAAGCACAACTACGAGCTCGCGCTGCGGATGCTCCAGCAACAGCAGCAACAGCAACAGCAACAGGATCAGGACCAGCAGCAGGAGCAGGAGCAGGAGCAGGAACAGGACCAGCAGCAGGAGCAGGACGGCGCACAGCCGACACCGACACCTGCAGCCGGGCAGGGCGCCGAGCCCACCCCGACCCCCGATCCCAACCAGGCGGTCTTCGCGGCCCTCGACCGGGCGGAGGCCGAGGCCCGCGAGGCCCTGCGCTCGCCGACTCCGAAAGCCGGCACGGTGGAGAAGGACTGGTGAGGCGCCGCCCGGCAGCCGCGTCGTGGGCCGGCCTGCTCCTCGCCGCAGCCGCGGCCTCCGCCGCCGAGCCGGCGCTCGAGGTCAGCCTCGAGCCGCGCCGCTTCGGGATCGAGGACGTCGCGCGGCTCGAGATCCGGATCACCGAGCCGGAGGGCAGCCCGGTCGTCGACCTCGGGCCGCTCGCCAACCTCGAGGTGGTGTCGGGGCCGTCGACCGGGACCGAGTTCTCGTGGGTCAACGGGGTCGCCACCCGCGCCACCACCTTCACCTACCTGGTGCAGGGCGTCGAGGTGGGGCCCGCCTCGGTGGGCCCGGTGGTCGCGACCATGGGCGGGATCGAGCTCCGCACCGAGGCGGTGACCGCCGAGATCGTCCCGGGCAGCGTGGCGCCGCAGCGCCCTCAGGGACGGCGGCCGCCGGTCGCCATCGATCCCTTCGGCGACCTCTTCCAGCGCCGCCAGCCGGGCCGGGCGGCGCGGGTCGAGCTCCGCCAGATCGTGGACCGCCGGCAGGCGGTGCTCGGCCAGCCGGTGACGGCGGTGGTGGTGCTCGACACGACCAGCGGCGGCGTCGACGGCTTCGAGTGGGTCTCGCCGCCGGCCTACCCGGGGTGGTGGACCCAGCGGGTGGACCCGCCGCAGCGCATCTCGAGCGAGGTCGTCGAGATCGACGGCGTCCGCTTCAACCGTTTCGAGGTCGCGCGCCACGTGCTGGTGCCGCTCAAGACGGGCGAGCTCGAGCTGCCCGAGGCGAGCGCCCGGATCGGTCTGCGCACCAGCAGCCTGTTCGCGCCGCAGCAGGTGCTCGAGCGCAGCACCGGCGTGGTGCGGGTTCAGATCACGCCGCGCCCGCGCCCGCCCGAGGGCTTCTCGGGGGCGGTCGGCGAGCTCCAGTACCGCGCCAGCCTCGATCCGGAGACCATCGCCTTCGGCGAGTCCGCGGTGCTGAGCATCGAGCTTTCGGGCAACGGCAACCTGCCGCTGGTCGAGGCGCCGGCGCTGTGGCCGCGCTGCGAGCCGTGCGAGAGCTACCCTCCGGAGGAGGAGAGCGAGGTCACGATCGACGGGGGCGGCATCCACGGCCGCCGGGTGTGGCGCACCACCCTGGTGCCGCGCAGCTCCGGCGCGATCGAGCTCGAGCCGGTGATGCTGGCGGTCTTCGACCCGGCTTCCGGCGCCTACCGGCGCCAGACCCTGGGCCCGCTCCGGCTCGAGGTCGAGGCGCCGCCGGAAACTCCGGTGCCCGCGCCCGATCCAGCCTCCGAACCCGCGGCAGAAGCCGCCGGCCCGTCGGCGCCGCAGACCTCGCCGGCGAACCGCCCGGCCTCGGGTCTGCCGCCGTGGCTGCTGATCGGGGGGGCGCTGCTGGTCGGCCTGGTCGCCGGCGGCCTCGTGACCCTGCTGGCGGCCCGCCGGCGCCGGGCCGCCTTGCCGCCGCGCGCTGCCGGGCAGAGTCCCGCGGAGCGCGCCCGCGAGCTGCAGGTCGCGCTCGAGAGGTGGTGGCTCGACGCCCGCGGCAGCGCCAAGTCCGAGGCCCTCGAGGAGAGGATGCGCGGCCTGCGGCGCGACCTCGAGGCGGTGCGGTTCGCGCCCGGTCGCGCCGACCACTCGGAGACGGTGGCCGAGCTCGAGGAGCGGCTGCGGAGCCTGATGCGCCTCGCGTGATACCATGATCGGATGGGACCGCCAGAGGTCTACAGCCTGCCGGTCGGCGATCTCGAGCCCTTCCTGGACCGCAAGCGCTACTCGGCATTCGCCATGTCGCAGCTGCAGCTGCCGTCCTTCCTCGGTGAGGTGCTGCGCAAGGCCAACGACTTCGTGCCCTCGACCGCCGGCTCGATCCTCATGGACCGCCCCGTCGAGCGCGGCGAAACCGCCGCCGACACCAACCTCTATTTCGTGGCCGCCTTCGGGCCCTCGGCCTCGGCCCTCCTCGGCAAGAGCCTGCGCGCCGACCGCGGCGTGGTCGGCCACGTCTACCGCACCGGCGAGCCCTATCTGATGGTGAGCCCCGAGAACGACCCCAACTTCTACCCCAAGTTCGACGAGGACCACGAGTTCCGGACCAGCTCGGTGGTCGCGGTGCCGGTGCGGATCGAGCGCACGGTGTGCGGGGTCCTCGAGCTGCTCAACCGCTCCGACGGCACGCCCTACGTCGAGCGCGACATGCAGATGCTGCAGATCTTCGCCCGCTACACCTCGATCTCGATCGAGAACCTCCTCGACGCCCAGCGGGCGAGCGAGATGGCGCGGCGGGACGACCTCACCGGGCTCTACAACGACCGCTTCTTCCACCACCGCCTGAGCGAGGACCTGATCCGCGCCGACGTCACCCGCTCGACGGTGGCGCTTCTGTTCCTCGACGTCGACAACTTCAAGAGCGTCAACGACACCCACGGCCACCTGGCGGGCTCGCAGGTGCTGAAGGAGTTCGGCTACCTGCTGAGCACCGTCGTCACCGCCGAGGGCGCGACCCTCGCCCGCTACGGCGGCGACGAGTTCGTGATCATCCTCCCCGACCACGACCTCGAGATGGCCTGCGGCGTCGCCACCGCGATCCAGAAGGCCCTGGCCGAGACCCGCTTCCTGCAGGGGACCTTCAGCTGGTCCGAGGGCCCGGTGTTCTGGCGGCATCCGCTGACCGCCTCGATCGGGGTCGCGGTCTACCCCCACCACCTGCCGCGCCAGGGCACCACCGACATGAAGAAGAACCTCCTCCTGCGCGCCGCCGACCTCGCCATGTACCG
>DATIVB010000001.1:0-5019 GCA_035466375.1 Chondromyces sp. | reverse complement strand
GGACAGCGAGCCGGTGGTCACGCCCTGGGCCTGGGCGAGGCCTGCCCAGAGCGCGGCGCACATCACGAAACACAAGATTCTCTTCATACGTCCTCCCTTAGACATTGAACGAAAATCACCACCAGGTGCGGAACATACCATAGATGCGGGCGCTCCGGATCGGCACCCGGTAAGCACGATGTAAAGCTTGTGTGAAGCGTCGTGTGAAGCGTCGTGTGAAGCGTGTGTGAAGCGTCCCGCGGAGCCGCCAGGGCGGCGCGCAGGCGGGGTCCCCGAACCGGAATGACGACAGAAGCTCTCGGCCACGGCGGCGTCAGTGTCCCCGAGCCTTCCGGGGCGCTCAAGTCGAAATCCGGACGGCTTCCGGACGGCGTCTCAACGCCCCCCGGGACCCCCCGAGAGGCGCGCCCGGAGGGCTGCTCAACCGAGCATCCGGGCGAGGATTTCCTTGAGCAACTTGGCGGCCACCATAGCCGTCATGCCGTGGAGGTCGCGCTCGGGGTTGAGCTCCACGAGGTCGGCGCCGAGCGGAGGCCAGGGCAGCCGGTGCAGAATGTCCAGGACCTCGCGCGTCGCCAGACCGCCGGGCGCGTAGTGCGAGATTCCGGGCGCGAAGGCCGGATCGAGCACGTCGAGGTCCAGCGAAAGGTAGAGCGGTGGCTGCAGGGAGGCCACCACGGCGCGCCAGTCCTCTCCGGCGGCGACGGTCTCGACGCCAAATCGCGTCGCCTGCTCGCGCTGGTGGGGCGTTGCCGCCCGGATGCCGACCGACACCATGCGCTTCGCCAGCCCCTCTTCCATGATCCGCGCGAAGGGGCAGGCGTGCGAGTCGCGGTGCCCGTCGAGCTCGTCGTAGAGGTCGGGGTGGGCGTCGAGGTGGAGCACGCTGAGGCCCGCAGAGGCCGCGGCGTGGGCGCGCAGCAGCGGGTGGGAGATGGAGTGGTCGCCGCCGAGCGCGACCACCCTGGCGCCCTGCCCCAGCAGCTGGCGGACGTGCTCCTCGATCATCGCCGCCGACGGCTGCCGTTCGGCCGAGCCGATGTCGCCGGCGTCCCGCCACCGGGAGTCCGCACCGAGGTCGAGGCCGCTTTCCGCGCACAGGTTCGACGACGGGCAGCCCAACGCCGCACGGATGGCTTCGGGAGCGGCGGCCGCGCCGCGAAGGAACGACGAGTTGGCGTCCAGCGGCACTCCGATGACGGCGATTTCGGAATTCGGGCTCATGTGGAGATTGTAGATGGGAAGGCCGGCCTCCGGTCACCACGGGGAGGGGATCGTTCGGACTTCTTGGAGCCGTGCTGCGGAGTCTGTATTCTCGTCCGAGATTCAGGGTGGTTGATGGTCGGTGAGACGCTGCTGCACTACGAGGTCCTCCGCAAGCTCGGCGCGGGCGGGATGGGAGAGGTGTGGCTCGCCCGCGACACCCGGCTCGGGCGCGAGGTGGCGATCAAGGTGCTGTCGACCGAGGTGGCTGCCGATCCCGAGCGGCTCGAGCGCTTCCGCCGCGAAGCGAGGGCGGTGGCGGCCCTCAACCACCCCAACATCGTCACCATCTTCTCGGTCGAAGAGGCGGACGGCGTTCCGTTTTTCACCATGGAGTACGTCGAGGGCGCGACGCTCTCTCGGGTCATCCCGGACGGGGGCCTCGAGCCCGACCGATTCCTCGACCTTGCGATCCGGATCGCCGATGCGGTCGGCGCCGCCCACGAGAGCGGCATCACCCACCGCGACCTCAAGCCGGGCAACATCATGGTCACAGACCGCGGCCAGCTCAAGGTCCTCGATTTCGGGCTCGCCAAGGTTGCCCGCGGCGCAACGCGGGACATCCCCTCCGACTCCCATCTCGAGACCGATTTCCTGACCTCGGACGGACAGGTCCTCGGCACCACGCCCTACATGTCGCCCGAGCAGCTCAAGGGCCGCACGGTGGATCAGCGCTCCGACATCTTCTCGCTCGGCACCATCCTGTACGCGATGGCGACCGGCAAGCACCCCTTCCTCGCCGACAGCTCGGCCGAGGTCATCTCGTCGATTCTCAGCCACCACCCTCCGGACGTGAGCGAGATCCGGGGCGGGCTGCCGGAGTATCTGAGCGGCGTCATCAGACGCTGTCTCGAAAAGGCGCCCGAGAACCGCTACCAGTCGGTGCGGGAGCTCGAGGACGATCTCGAGCTTCTGCGCGAACGGCTGCGCAGCGGCGAGGCCCCGCCGACCTTCGCCCTCTCCGGACCGGCGAGCCGCTCCCGCTCACGGGCACGCGTGCCCTGGCGGGGCGTTGCGGCGTTCGCGGCGGCGACGGCCGTGGTTCTGGCTGCCGTGCTGCTCGGCAGGACGGTCGGCTCGAAGCCCGCCCTGCCGCTCACGACCCTGGCCGTGAGGCCCTTCGCCAACCTCACCGGCAAGGCCGGGCTCGACCAGCTGGCCGAGGGCCTGTCGGCTGGACTGATGAGCCGACTGCGGGAAGAGGAGGGCCTGCGGGTCGCCGGCAGGTCGGAGGCCTGGGCCGCGCGCGACGAAAGCCCGCAAGCAGTGGCTGCACGGCTCGGGGTCGGTTCCGTGGTCGACGGAGAGATCCTCGAGCAGGGCAACCGGCTCGAGACCACGCTCAGCCTGACCGACACCGCCACCGGGCTGGTGCTGTGGTCGTCCACCTACACGGCGCCGGGCGCCGAGATCTACGCCCTGCAGCGAACCATGGCCGGCGACCTCGCGACCTTCCTGTCGATCCCGCTGTCCGACGACGACCGCCGGCGCCTCGCGCGCGATCCGCAGAGCGCCGACAAGGCCTTCGACTTCTACGTCACCGGACGGCGCTTTCTGGACCGCGTCGACGACCTGCGCGGGCCGGACGCCGCCGCGGAGAACTTCCGCCAGGCCCTCCGGCTCGACCCCGACTTCAGCCTCGCCCACGTGGGTCTGAGCGAGGCGCTGTGGGAGATCTCCGAGCGGGACCTCGACGGCGACGCGCTCGTGGCCGCCGAAGAGCACGCCCGGAAGGCCTGTGAGCTCGATCCCGAGCTCGCCGAGGCGCGGCTCGCACTGGCGCGCGTCTACCGCAGCACGGGCCGCCGCGACGAGGCCCTCGCCGAGGTCGAGCGGGCGCTCGCCAACCACCCGCGGGCCGACGACGTGCAGCGGGAGCTGGCGCGAAACCTCGAGCGGGCCGGGGACCTCGAGGGCGCCGAGCGGTCCTTCCGCGCCGCCGCCTCGCTGCGCCCGGACGACTGGAACAACTGGAACGCACTCGGCAACTTCTGCGCCCGCGCCGGCAAGTACGAGGAGGCACGGGACGCCTACCTCGAGGCCGCGGAGGTGGCCCCTCCGGACATCGACATGCCGCGCGAGAAGCTCGCCACCTACAGCCTCCAGGTGGGTGAGATCGAGGCCGCGATCGACATCTACGAGAGCCTCCCGAAGCCGATCCGCAGCCCGCGCCTGGCCTCCAACCTGGCCACTGCGTACTTCTTCTCCGAGCGCCCCGACCGGTGGCAGCGGGCCGAGGAGAACTACCTGCTCGCGGTGCGCCTGAGCCCGCAGGACCCGATGTACCAAGCCAACCTCGGCGATCTCTACACGCGCCTCGAGCGGATCGATGACGCGCAGGAGAGGTACCGGTTGGCCTGCGAGCTCTACGAGTCGCGCCTCGCCGACGACCCCGACAACCCGGTGCTGATGGCCGAGCTGGCCTTCACCTCGGCCAAGGCGGCCGAGTGTGACCGGGCGCTGGGCCTCGCCCGGCAGCTCGAGGAGCTGCTCCCGGACACCGGCCCCAACGCCCACCAGTTGGCGTACGTCTACGCGCTGTGCGGGCAGAGCGACGCCGCCGTCGCAGCGCTCGCCCGGGCGATCGCGCACGGCGAGTCGGTGGAGCTGATCCGGCAGGAGGATGAGTTCCGCACGCTCCGCGATCGCGCGGATTTCCAGGCCCTGGTCGCCCGCGAGCCCGCGAGTTAATCCTTCCAGACGATGCGCGGGTCGACGGTGGCCAACTGCTGGCCCTTGGCGCCTTCGGCGCAGGCGTACACGGTGACCGAGTAGGGCCACTGGGCGTAGGGGAAGTCGGGCTTCTTGTCGGGCTGGACCTTCGTGTCGGTCTCACCGCAGGCGATGTCGACCTCGCCGAAGTAGTCGGCCGACCCGCCGCCCTTGTCCGGGTCGTAGCGGAGCTCCCAGAAGAGCTCGGCGTGCGAGCTCGAGTTGGCCGTCTTCCAGTGGACCTTCTTGGGCTTGTTCGGCTTGTTGCGCCAGATCTGGGCATCCTCCGGGTCGACCGTGATGGTGGCCGCGCCGGCGTCGTCCACGGAGAGTTCGAGCGTGATGTCCTTGCTCTCGGCGGCACAGGCCGTACCGGCGGCAGGTCCGCTGAAAAGGACCAGGGCGGTCGCCGCCGCGGCGATCAGAGCTGGAGACAACAGATTGCACAACGGTCGGTGGGGCATGAAGGACCTCCAGGTTGGTGTTCCGAATCGTGCGCCAGTGTACCCCGTCCAGGATCGCCGCGGCGCGGACGGGTCGAGCCGGTCGGTGGACGCGACGTGCCCGGGGGACGTACATTGGCTCAAGGTGTCTGGACCGAGAGACCATGCCGGCGGCGCCGGGGGGCGCCGCGTCGCCCATTTCGAGATCCTGGGCCGGCTCGGGGCGGGCGGGATGGGGGTGGTGTACCGGGCGCGCGACGAGGTGCTCGAGCGCGAGGTCGCCCTCAAGCTGATCCGGGCCGAAGCGGCGGGCGACGCCGAGGTGCGCCGCCGCTTCCTGCGCGAGGCCCGGCTCGCCGCGGCCATCAATCACCCCGGCGTGGCGATCCTGTACGAGGCCGGCGAAGCGGTCCCGGAGGGCGAGACCGAGCCCCAGCTCTACCTGGCCTCGGAGCTGGTGCAGGGGCGCAGCCTCGAGCGGGTCCTCGGCGACGGGCCGCTCGATGTCGTGCGCGCGGTCGAGTTCGGCGTGCAGCTCGCCGACGCGCTCGCCGCGGCCCACGATCTCGGCATCGTCCACCGCGACATCAAGCCTTCGAAC